>NZ_JBHWOO010000303.1:0-3693 GCF_043424415.1 Luteococcus sp.
TAAGTAATCCCCCCGATCTGAACACCCGGAGGCCCGCACCACCCCAGCGTGGGCCCCCTTTCCTACGACCCCAACACCATCAGGAGCACCCATGAAGAGCTGGAAAACCCTCGAAACCGACGTGGTGAAGATCCTGCCCCGCCACTACACCAAGGGCCGCGCAGGGCACCGCATCAACAAGGTGGTCATCCACCACAACGGCGGTAACCTGACCGCCAAGTCCATCTATGACGTGTGGATGATCCGCCCCGCGTCGGCCCACTATCAGGTCGATGATCGCGGCGTCATCAGCCAGCACGTGTGGGACCGTGACACCGCGTGGCATGCCGCGAACCTGACCGCGAACCGCACCAGCATCGCCATCGAGCACGCGAACATCGGTTCGGCGTCGACCGCGATCGGGCAGAAGACCCTCGAGGAGGGCGCGCACCTGACCGCCGCCGTGTGCGTCCACTACGGCCTCGGTCGCCCGAGGTGGATGGTGAACGTTTTCCCGCACCGCTACTTTACGTCGACGGCCTGCCCCGGCTACCTCGCGGGCGGGCAGAACCGCCAGTACATGGCCCGCGCCCAGTATTGGTACGACGAGATGACGGGGGCTCGGCCTTCGGTCACGTCGTCGGTGAAGGGCGCCGCGGTCAGTGCCGCCCGCACCGCGAAGGCGACGGTGCGTGAGCGCACCGGCATCTACGCGATGGGTCTGCACCCGGTCACCAGGAAGCCGCAGCCGATCAGCTTCAAGGCCACCATGGGCGGATCGGTCGGGAACCGGAAGATCCTGCAGGTCATCCTCGCCTCACAGAAGAAGCCGAACGGCGAACCCTACTATGCTGGTGCCATCGATGGCGTGTTCGGGCCGGTGTGGGACGCGGCGCTGACCGAATACCGGAAGGTCAAGTACAAGACCAGCGACCCCGCCGTGGTGTCTGGTCCGCTGGGGAAGACCACCTTCGACGCCCTCACCAGCTGGGCTGGATGGCGGCCAATCGCATGAACGACACGATGAGCAGCGCCAGCAGCCCGATCATCGACGCGCTGCTGGCTGGGTGTGGCGGGCTGACCGCCGTCGTGTCTGGCCTGTCCGCGCTGGCAGTGTTCACCGACCTCGACCCGCGGATCCCTATCGCGCTGGGCGTGGCGGGTGTGCTGATCGGCGGATTGCAGGCCGGGCTAAACAACTATGTGCAGCGCCGCCATGTGCAGGCATCCGACGTGCTCGAGGCCCGTGTCGGCGCCGAAGTGATCGCCGGCCCGGCGAATGACCAGGCCGCGCCCGGCACGCTGGTGCGTGAGCTCGGCCACGAGGGTGAGCCGCCTATCCCTCAGATGCCCGTCGAGGGGGAGTTGTTCCTCGACGGGCGCTGAACGAACCAGCCCGGCTGGTGCCGCTGGCGACGGTGCCGAACACGCACCGCCTGACGAAGCGATCCGTGGTGATCGTGTCGCTGCTGGCGGCGCTGTTCACCGCTGAAATGTTCGGTGTGGTGCGCAAGCAAACCGCCGAGACGATCAGCAATGTGGAGTGGTGGCTGGCTGGCGACCGGTTCGCTTTGCGGTGGTGGGTCGTGACCGCCGAGATTGGCGCGCTCATGCTGTGGGCGTGGCTGCACTTCGCGTTCGGCGGCGATGTGTGGGGGCCGCGGCAGTTGGTGGCGATGCTCGCCAGCTTCCTTGTCGTGTCCCTGCTGCTGATGGTCGCGTTCCGCTAACGACTTGAGCCCCGCTCACCCTTGGCCGGGTGAGCGGGGCTCATTTCTGCGTTTCGGCCGCCATGCGCTGTATGATGGGAGAAAGACGGCCCCGCCAGGTGTTCCACCACCTGACAGGGCCTGACCACAACTGCATCTCAACTTCGATCAGAGCGAAGGAGTACCAGCAATGGCTGGCACCAATACTACCAGCACCACGGCCAAGTGGAGCGACAAATTCGACTACCTGCGCACCGCATCCGCGCACCCCACCATGAAGGGCAAGCACCGGCAGTTCCGCGTGCTCTGGTGCCTGTGGGATCACGCTGATGGATCACTCACGCCGGGGTCTTCCTACCCCGGACTCTCACGCATCGCAGCGGAGGTCGGGACAGCGAAGGCTGACGTGAGCCGAGACATCGCGTGGTTGATCGACACTGGCTTCGTCATTGTATCGACGGAGGCGACAGCTACGGAATCACGGCGCTATGGATTCGCCCTACCGGTTGGGGCTGCACCAACCGGGGGTTGGGGTGACACCAACCGGGGGGTTGGAGCTGCACCAACCAAACAGACCACCTACCAGACCAATGAAGAAACCATCCCTTCGGCCAGCGATGCTCCTACGTCGCATGCTGATGACTCCGACCTGACGGTCGCCACCACGCACAGCGCGGTGCCGCCACAGGGCCACGACAAATCAGTCCCGCCGCAACCCAACGGATGGAAACTCCTGCACTACCGCTGGGGCGACAACGCCGCAGCAATCGTGGACGAAGCACAACGATCCGCAGGCAGCACCATGACCGACGAACTGTGCTCGCTGCTGACCGACACCGACGAGGACTTCTACCTGTGGTGCGCCGACAACGGCCCGCGCATCCCCCACGCCGCTGGCCCATCACGCGACGAGGCCATCGGAGACCTGACACGCAAGCTCCGCACCTACATGCGCGACGAAATGGTCGAGCTCGCACCCGCCGCATGACGTGCCCGCGGTGCATACTAAGACACAGGGCACGAACCGCCAACCATGATCGGGAAGGATCAGCATGGGCAGCATCTTCCTCACAAGCGACCTGCACCTGGGACACCTCAAGGCAGCGACGATGCGCGGATTCAGCAACGTCGAAAGCCATGACGGCGCGATCCTCCGAAACATCGCCAAGGTCACCACAGACGGGAGCACCCTGTGGATCCTGGGCGATGTCGCATTCGGGGCGCCAGAGAAGAAGCTCGACTCCCTCGCCAAGCTCCGGGAAGCCGCAAACGGCAGACTGCGCCTCATCCTCGGGAATCACGACAAACCCCACCCAGCCAACGCATCCAACCCAGACATGGCACCGTGGCGGGCAGTGTTCGAGACGATAGATACCCGCGGCAGGATCCGCCATGCGGGTGTGCAGTATCGGCTGAGCCACTTCCCCATCTCGGGCGACAACGACCACAGCGACGAGGGGGAGCGATTCGAGATGTGGCGCGAGCGTGACGGATTCAATAGCTGCCCGATCATCCATGGGCACACGCATGGCCGAGAGCGGCTCACCTGGAGCGACGGCGGGACTCCACAGATCCATGTCGGCCTTGACGCCTGGCAATTGAAGCCAGTACCCATGTGGGCCGTCCACCAGACGGCCAGCGGTAACGCAGCTCTATAACCGCCGGCGCGACGGCGACTAGAATTCCTGCGACGCCTCGCTGCTGCTAGCTCCATTCCTGCTGCCCGTAGGCGATGCCGTCGATGATCTCCACGTTCCAGTGAGTCGGCCTCCCGCAGACCGGCTCGGCGATCGGCGGGTGCTTGGCGTAGGCGTCGGCCGGCATGGCGAATGCGCCGAGGCTGAGGACGGTGACCGGGCTGCCAATTGGGTGGTTGGTCACCTCGCCGCCTCGTGCGTACCTGCCCCGCCCGCGATTCCTGATCAGGTCGCGGATGTTCTGCGCTACACTCTTGTTAAAAGTCATGTTTGAATCATATCAGGAGGTGGCCGCCCCGTGACAGAAC
>NZ_JBHWOO010000304.1:0-27055 GCF_043424415.1 Luteococcus sp.
GCCGGGAGCAATCCCGGCCGGCCCCTTCGTCATGTCTATGGGCAGTCAGTCGTCGAGCTGGTCCAGCAGCACCTGCGCCTGGCTCGTCCCGGGCATCTGGTCTGGGGACCTGGTGGGTGGCGTCCCCTCCGCCGGTGCACCCGTCGCCTTGTAGCTGACCCACTGGATGCGGCGGCCGGCCTGGATGATGAGGTCCTGCTCGTAGGCGGCCATGTTGCTCAGGTCGATGCCGCTGAGCGTTCGGTAGCTGATCTGCGTCGGTGTCCGGGAGGACGTGCCGGGAATCTCGATGGCCTTGGTCAACGAGACATCGCGATATCCCAGCTGGCCGAGCCTGTCCGGGCAACTGGAGAACCAGGCACGCATGGCCCCGCGACCGGCCGAGGCCTGGTCGGCTGTCGGGAAGTCCAGGACCACGGCCGTCGCGGTGTAGTCACTGCCGTTGAAGTTGCGCACCTTCATCGACGAGAAGCCGAGGGAGGCGAAGTCGCCGGTGCACCACGAGGTGGAGCTTCCCCAGGCCTCGATGCCGCTCTCGCTGGCATAGGCCGTCAGGCCGGTGCCGATGGTCGAATCGTCTGCGACGTTCTCCCAGCTGACAGGCGCCTGGGTGGTAGCGGGGGACGAACTGGCCGTAACAGCCGGGGAAGCCTGGGGTGGGCCTTCGGTGCCAGGGGCGGTCGAGGAGCTGGTGGCTCCCGGCGATGGCGGCACGGGCGTCGGAGTCGATGTCGGTATCGGCGTGGTGGCACTTGGCGTCGGGGGCGCGGCGGTCGGTGACTGCTCAAGGGTCGGCGTGACCCTGGGGGCCGGCTGGGAGCTCACCGGGCGTGGTGCCGGGCTTGCGGCCGTCTGGGCCTCACGGCCGTCGCGCAGAATGTCCAGTCCCATCACCGAGACACCGACCACCGCGGTCACGGCCATGGTGCTCACGGCCATCGCGGTGCGGCGACGGGTACGTCGCTGATCGCCCATCTGGCGGATGTGGGTGGGGGGCGGGGCGTCGAGCAGGTGCTCGGTGTGCTCGCGCAGGTCCTTGAAGAGTGCGTCGGTGCGCGGGTCGAGCTCGTCGTGCTCGCTCATCTCGCACCTCCTGCCCGTGTGCCGTGCTCCAGGGACGCCGCCCCAGGTGGGCGGTCAGGGGTCCCGTCATGGCTGCTACGCACGAACCGGCTGGGTGGTTGCATGCTTGCCCGACAATTCTGGCAACTCACTGCTGAGAATCCCCCTTCGGGTCACCCAGGTGCTTCGCAAGTGCCGCTCGTCCGCGCGACAGGCGCGCCTTGACCGTGCCCGTGGGTGCGCCGAGCTCCGCGGCAATGTCGGCCACGCTCATGTCGCACAGGTGGTGGAGCACGATCACCCGCCTCTGCTCCTCGGGCAACCGAGCCAGGGCCCTCTGCAAGGCCACCCGGTTGGGGTCGGGCTCCGCGACTGCACGGTCCTCCAGGGCCCGGTCGGGCTGGCGCCAGGCCCGGCGCGCCTTGCGCCAGCGACTGATCGCCAGGCGGTGCGCCACGGTACGCACCCAGGCTTCGGGGGACTGGTCCATGTCGAGCTGCTTGCGACGGTCCCAGGCACGTACGAAGGCCTCCTGGGCGCAGTCCTGGGCCTCGCTCATGTTGCCGCACATGGCATAGGTGGCGGCCACGACGCGGGAGAAGCTTGCCGCATAGAAGGCGTCGAATGCCTCCTCGTCCACAGTGCCCCCTCGACTGCTCCGCTGTGCCGCGTCTCCTTGCGATTGCGACCCTGTGGGGCCGCTCGCCCACACTAGGGCCAGCGGGGGCCACGCGCTGGTGGTCGTGGTCGATTTCTCGCAGGCCGGTTGGATGTGGAAGAATGACTCGCTGTTGCTCTACGCCAGTCGGCTCCTGCCTCAGGGGGATCGTCCGGGGGCGCGGAGCCCTACGTGACCAATGACCAGCAGGTGACCTGTGGCACCGGCGAGGAAGAGAACTATGAACCAGCTGATCCAGGAGATCGACAAGGCCTCCCTGCGCGACGACATTCCCGACTTCCGTGCGGGTGACACGGTCAAGGTGCACGTGAAGGTCGTGGAGGGCAGCCGCTCGCGAGTCCAGCTCTTCACCGGTGTGGTGATCGCCCGCAATGCCGGCGGCATCCAGGAGGCCTTCACCGTTCGCAAGGTCAGCTTCGGCGTCGGCGTCGAGCGCACCTTCCCGCTGCATTCCCCGATCATCGACAAGATCGAGGTCGACCGTCGCGGTGACGTGCGTCGCGCCAAGCTGTACTACCTGCGTGGCCTGCACGGCAAGGCCGCCAAGATCAAGGAGAAGCGTTCCTGAGCCTCGCGCTCACCGCTCGTCCCACGAGGGCCCGTCACGATGTGACGGGCCCTCGTGCATTTCCAAAGGCCCAGCGTCGGCGGGGGCGCATCCGAAGGACTCCGCCCGGGTGTGCCGACTGGGCAGGTGGCTGCACCTAGACTGGCGGGGCCGGACGCGCTGGGCGTCCGCTCGCTCCACGAAGGACCATCACCCGTGACTGACCAGCCCCGCCGCGCCGTCCACCAGGCTCCTGATGCTTCCTCGGAGACTGGCGATCGCCAGTCCACCGACCAGGCGGATTCCGGGGCCCGCGCAGCTGGAGGCCAGCCGTCGAGCCCGGGACGCAAGGTCCTTGGTGGACTGGTCGAGCTCGTGGTCGTGGTGGTCGGGGCCCTGGTCATCTCCGCGATCCTTCGCGCCTTCATCGGCCAGATGTTCATCATCCCCTCGGGGTCCATGGAGAACACCCTGCAGGTCAATGACCGGGTGATCGTGTCCAAGATCACCAACTTCGATCGCGGCGATGTCGTGGTCTTCGAGGACCCGGCCGGGTGGATCCTCGACCGGCCGGCGGAACGCTCGTCCCTGGGCAAGGTCGGCGAGAAGATCGGGGTCCTGCCCGCCACCGGCACCAACCACCTGGTCAAGCGCGTCATGGGGATGCCGGGCGACCACGTGAAGTGCTGTGACGACCAGGGGCGGATCACGGTCAACGGCCAGGCGCTGGACGAGAGCTCCTATCTCTTCGTGGACGGCAATGGTTCCCAGGTCAAGCCCTCTGACTGGGACTTCGACGTCATCGTCCCGGCCGACCACGTCTTCGTGATGGGCGACCACCGCAATGCCTCGGGCGACTCCCGCATCCACCTGGGGGACGGCGATCCCAAGGGTGCCAATGCCTTCGTCCCATTGGACAAGGTCGTGGGTCCGGCCGTGGCGATCGCTGCTCCGCTGGACCGGATCGGCGGCTTCGGAACCCCTGACACCTTTGCGCCGGTTCCCGCACCGAGCGAGCCTGCCCCGGCCGAGGGCAAGGTGTTGGCCGACGGCTATGGGGGCTGAGTGCCCATGATCCGGCCGGGAAGGGGAATCCTCGGCTATGAACGCGCGCTGGCGCGGGCGGGGCTGGCGCCGGTGGCCGGCGCGGACGAAGCGGGGCGCGGCGCCTGCGCCGGACCACTCGTGGCGGCCGCGGTCGTGCTGGCTGACACCCCGTCCCGACGCATCAACGGCCTGGCCGATTCAAAGCTGCTGACCGGGCGCGCCCGGGAACGCGTCCACGACGAGGTCTTGGCCAAGGCGGTCTCGGTCGCGTGGGTGCGGGTCGAGCATGACGAGTGCGATGCCCTGGGCATGCATGAGGCCGACATCCAGGGCCTGCGTCGGGCGCTGCTCCGGCTGGACGTGACGCCCGGCTATGTGCTCACCGACGGTTTCCCGGTGGACGGCCTCGGTCTTCCTGGCCTCGCGGTGTGGAAGGGCGACCGGGTGGCGGCCTGCGTCGCGGCGGCCTCGGTGGTGGCCAAGGTGACCCGCGACCGGATCATGGCCGACTACGCCCGGCAGTACCCCGGTTACGGCTTCGAGGTGCACAAGGGCTACAGCACCCGGGCACACCAGGAGGCGCTGGAAGGGCTGGGGCCCAGTCCGATCCACAGGTTGAGCTATGCCAATGTGGCGCGCGCTATGGTGGTCGCACCATGAGCGCCGAAGACCTTGAGCAGTACGAGAGCAAGCTGGAACTCGACCTGTACCGCGAGTACAAGGACGTGGTCGGGATCTTCACCTATGCGGTGGAGACGGAGCGACGCTTCTACCTGTGCAATGCAGTCGACCTGAAGGTGCGCACCGAGGGCGGCGATGTCTACTACGAGGTGAGCATGGGGGATGCCTGGGTGTGGGACATGTACCGCCCGGCGCGCTTCGTGAAGTCGGCGAAGGTGCTGACCTTCCGCGACGTCTCCATCGAGGAGATCGCGCACTCCGACCTGCAGGTCCCGGACGACCACGAATGATCTGCGCCGTGTGGGCCCCCAACTCCCTGATCGGACGTGGGCGATCTGGTCCACAGTTGTCGTGACTCACGTCCGCTGTGGATGGCTGACTTTTTGGTGAGGACCACCTCCACACTCCTCTACGGAGGTGGTCCGCATGGATGGACGCAGACCCACGAGCAGTCCCGGCCAGCTGGCCGGACGCCTGGGTGAGGACCTGGCCGACGCACACCTGCGTCGGCTGGGTTGGCAGGTGGTGCAGCGCAACTGGCGCTGCCCCTCGGGTGAGATCGACATCATCGCCAGGGAGCCGCTGGGTGGCGGCAGGCAGGCGCTGGTCTTCGTCGAGGTCAAGTACCGCTCCGGGACCGGCTACGGCGACCCGCTGGAGGCCATCACCCGCGCCAAGGTGACCAAGCTCGTCGACCTGGCACACCTGTGGATCCGGGAGAACCGTGCCGGCGGGGGCCTGCCCGGGATGCACGGCATCCGCATCGACGCCGTGGGGGTGCTGAGGCAGCCCGACGGGAGCCATCGCATCAGCCATGTGCGGGGGATCACCCGATGAGCGCCGCATCGGCCTGGTCGGTGGCTCTGATGGGCATGGAAGGAACCATGGTGGAGGTGGAGGCCGCCATCGGCGGTGGTCTGCCACGAACGGTCCTGGTGGGGCTGCCAGACACGGCGCTCTACGAGGCCCGGGACCGCTGCCACGCGGCGGTGGGCAGCACGAAGCTGTCGTGGCCGTCGCAGCAGGTCACGATCAACCTCACACCTGCGAGCCTGCCCAAGGCCGGATCGCACTATGACCTCGCGATCGTCGCGGCGGTGCTGGCAGCGGCCGGAACTGCCCCGAGGGGCCTGGCAGCACACACGGTGATGATGGGCGAGCTGGGGCTCGACGCACGCGTGCGTCCGGTGCGCGGCATTCTGCCGGGGCTGCTCGCGGCACGTGCGGCTGGCTTCTCGCGGGCGATCGTCCCGGTCAGCCAGCTGGGGGAGGCGCGCCTGGTGGAGGGCATGACCGTCTGGGGCGTGGAGAGCCTGCCCGAGCTGCTGGAGGTGCTCGACGGCCGTCCGGTGCTGCACCGTGCCTGCGAGGCGCCGGAGCCAGACTCCCAGGCCAACCCAGCGGGCGTACCGGACATGGTCGATGTGGTGGGCCAGGAGGAGGCGCGCCATGCCGTGGAGGTGGCGGCAGCCGGGCGGCACCACCTCCACCTCACCGGTCCGCCGGGGGTGGGCAAGACGATGCTGGCAGAGCGGCTGCCCGGGCTGCTGCCCCCTCTGAGCGATGAGGAGTCGCTGGAGGTCTCGGCGATCCATTCCCTTGCCGGTCGGCAGTTGAACTCTGGACTGGTGCGCATTCCGCCGCTCGCGGCACCGCACCGCACGTCAAGCCTCGCCTCGATGATCGGCTCCGGTACCCGGGTGCCTCGGCCGGGGTCGATCTCGCTGGCCCATCGCGGCGTGCTCTTCCTCGACGAGGCCCCCGAGTTCGGGGCCAACATCCTCGATGCCTTGCGCACACCCCTGGAATCGGGGCACGTGACGATCGGGCGGGCACAGGTCCAGGCGCGTTTCCCGGCCCGCTTCCAGCTGGTACTGGCCTCCAATCCGTGCCCCTGCGGAAACCATGGCCTGGCGGGAGCCATCTGTCGGTGCGCACCGATGGCCGTGCGCCGCTATGCCGATCGCCTGAGCGGACCGGTGCTCGACCGCATCGACGTCCAACAGACCCTGGTCCCGGTCCGCAAGGCCTACCTGCGCAGTGCCGAGGCGCGCGGGGAGACGACGGCCGTGATCGCCGAACGGGTCGCCGAGGCACGGGAGCGCCAGGCCCGCAGGCTCAAGGGAACCCCGTGGCGCACCAATGGCGAGGTGCCCGGTGCCTGGTTGCGCACCCACCTGGCGCCGCGGCATGGGCTCGACCTGGTGGACAGGGCACTGGTGAGTGGACAGCTCAGCGCCCGGGGAGCAGACAAGGTGGTCCGTGTCGCCTGGACACTTGCAGACCTGGAAGGGCATGACGCGGTCGGGACCGACGACATCGCAGTGGCACTGGCCCTGCGTGGGGGAAGGACACAGGCAGCATGAGCACGACGAATCCCGAGACCGCAGCAGCACCGCGATGGGACGCCGAACGGATCGCCCGTGCCTGCCTCACGGCTGTCTGTGAGGCAGGCAGCCCAGGCCTGGCCCCCCGGGTGGCCGAGGTGGGGGCCGAGGAGGTCTGGAGGACCCTGCTCCACTCGACCAGCGACGGGCGCTGGCCGCGTCGCGCGCGCGAACTGGATGTCCAGGCGCTGTTGGACACGGCCGAGCGGCACGGGGTCAGCTTCCTGACCCCCGGAGACGACGAGTGGCCCGGGCAGGTGGGCGTGCTCGACCAGGTGCAGGTGGCGGGACTCGGTGGTTCCCCCGTGGGCCTGTGGGTCCGGGGCCCGGGCCGGCTGGGGTCCTGTTGCCAACGGTCGGTGGCCGTCGTGGGTTCGCGCGCCAGCACCGCCTACGGTGAGCAGGTCGCCGCCGAGCTCTCGGCAGACCTTGCCAGTGGCCCGCAGCCGTGGACGGTCATCTCCGGAGGGGCCTATGGGATCGACCGTGCCGCGCACCGCGGCGCGGCGGGGGCGGGTGGCCCCACCGTCGCGGTGCTGGCCAGTGGGCTCGACCTGCCCTATCCGCGGGGGAACCATGCCCTGTTCGAGATGCTCGCCAGGGACCACCTCCTGGTCAGCGAGGTGCCGTGTGGAATGCACCCGACCAGGGTGGGCTTCCTCAGCCGCAACCGGCTGGTCGCCGCCCTGTCGACGGGGACAGTCGTCGTGGAGGGAGCAGCCCGCTCGGGGGCGAACAACACCGCCACCTGGGCCAGCGAGTGCTCCCGGGTCCTGATGGCCGTGCCGGGGCCCGTGCATTCCTCGATGAGCACCACCCCACACCGGCTGATCCGTGACCATCGCGCGGCACTGGTCTGCACATCGCAGGAGGTCCGGGCCCTGGTGGAGCCACTGTCGACGGCACCGGTGCTGCCGATCGGTGGGGGGCCGCGGCTGCTCGACCAGGTGGATCCCGACCTGGTGGCACTGCGAGAGGCACTGCCCGGCAGGGGAGGGATCGGTGCGGCGGTGGTGGCCCGCGAGGCGGGGGTCTCCCTGCGGCGGGCTCTGGCAGGCTTGGCTCGACTGGAACAGATGGGTCTCGTGGCCTGCGATGCGGCGGGGGAGTGGAGCATCAGTGCCCCCCGGCCACTGCGTTGAGGCAGCCGCGCCCCGCCCCGACCGCAGGAGGTCCCGTGCAGCTCTACTCCCGACCTGGCTGGCGCATGATGCGCCAAGTCACCTCCGACCTGTTCGTCCTGGCCTGGGCGGTGGGGTGGTGGCAGGTCTCGCACTGGCTCGGAGCCCTGGTGGACCGTCTTGCGGTGCCGGCCCAGCGGACCGGGGACGCTGCCCGGCAGATGTCCGACGAGATGGGTGTGGCACGAGACCGGTTGGACGGGATGGCCGTGGTGGGGGACCAGCTCGCCGAACCCTTCGGTCGCCTCGCCGACGGGCTCGGCCAGATCACTGCCCAGTCACAGCAGCAGGTGGAACTGGTGCACCAGCTGGCCACGGGCACCACGGTGGTCACCTTCCTGGTGCCGGTGCTGACCTTGGTGGCCTGGTGGCTGCCGCGACGGTTGCGCTTCATCCGCCAGGCCACCGCAGCCCGCCGCTTCGTTGACGCGGACGCCGACCTGGAGCTCTTCGCCCTGCGGGCCATGGCCAACCTGCCCATGCACGAACTGGCGCGCATCACCGACGACCCGGTGGGGGCTTGGCGCGCTGGCGACCGTGAGGTCGTGCACCGGCTTGCGGCCCTGGAACTGCGACGCACCGGGCTGGACATGCCAGTCCCGGTGCGTCGGCAGGGGGCCGTCAGGGCCGGATCCTGAGGATCCTGCTGGGTGGATCAGCCTCAGGCAAGCTGGCCCAGACCGGAGACCTCGTCGAGCATGGGGACGTCTCGTGCCCACGAGCCCGTCTGGTTTCGGTAGGCGCGCAGGGGGCCGGTGGCACGGGAGCCGGTCAGGTCCCAGCGGCCATCGCCGTCGAGGTCGCCGATCGAGCGCACCCGGGTGTAGCCCGACCAGCCGCGGCCCACCTGACGGTAGCCGTGGATACCGCCGGAGGTGGTGCCGAAATAGTTGAGCAGGGCCCCGTCCTTGGTGACGGCGAGCAGGTCAACAACTCCCTTGTTGCGGAAGTCACCGACGCTGGCCAGCCGGATCACCCCTCCCCAGTTCCTCCCGATCTGCTCGGTGGACACGAGGCTCAGGTCGCGGCCCAGGCTATAGCGGTGCAGACCTTGTTGGCCCGAGATGCCGACGATTTCGGGAAGACCGTCGCCGGTCATGTCCGGCACGACGTTGATCTCCCTCATCGCCGACCAACCGCGACCGATCCGGCGGGGCAAGTCGAACTGGCCGGCGCCACGCCCGTTCCAGGCCCACAAGGTCCCGTCACCACGGCGGGCCACGAGCTCGGTGTGACCGTCTCCGTCAACATCGGGCATCTGCGAGACCCAGGTGAAGGGACCGCCGGTCAGGCGCGAACCCTTCACGGCCGCACCCGAACGCATCCCCGCCCCGGTCGGCCACCAGGTGATGGTTCCGTCGGCGGCCACCGACAGCAGGTCGGCGCGGCCGTCGCCGTCCAGGTCACCCTGCCGGCCGGAGCCCTTGACCGGGGTGCCCATCTGGGCACCAGCGGTCTGGACGACGATCCGGCCGCCCACCAGCGAGATGGTGCCGCGCTCGAAGCGCACCAAGCGGTCACCTGCCGCGGCACCGGCCGTCTCGTCGGCCACCGGCCAGCCGAGCTGGGTGAAGGCGTTGTTGCTGCGGTAGTACCAGTCGATGTCCTTGCCCATCCAGAAGGTGCGTCCAGCACTGGTCTGGTAGATGCCGCCCTCGGCGAAGGAGGTGGTCCGCCCGCCATTGAAGTCCCGCTCGAGCACGCGGGGAGAACCCAGCATGCCCGAGTCGCCGCCCAGGGCGGTCCAGCGCCGCTGGATCGGGGTCTGCCAGTTGCCCATCCTGGTGGCCACCTGCTGGCGCAGCGTCGGCATGTAGGCGGTGATGTTGGTGCCGGGGCAGGAGGTGGCCATCACGTCGCCATGGCGGGTGATCCGGTCGATGTACTTGCCGGCCAAGGTGAGCTTGGACAACGGGTCGCGGTAGTTGCCGGCGAGCTTCCAGGCGATCACGTCGGCCATCGAGGCCATGGCCGCGTCGGACTGGCGGGCCGTCGAGGAATTCATCATCACGCTCACGCCGACGGTGTCGGTGTTCCAATAGGTCGCGTGTGCCCCGTGCACGGGATTCTCGATCCCGCCGTGACGCCCCTCGTAGATGGTGCCGAAGCGGTCCACGAGGAAGTTGTAGCCGACATCGCACCAGCCCAGTGACTTCACGTGGTAGGCGTAGATGCCACGCACCACCGAGGCGGCCTCGGCCTGGCTGTAGTAGTTGGTGCCCGCGGTGTGGTGCACGACCGCGGCCTTGATGGTCGTGTCGAGGTTGGCGGGCACGCAGCTGGAGCCGTTGATCTTCAGCCAGGACTCGTCGGCGCCCCATGCGGCGCGGCTGACGATGGCCGGCTGGGCGGCCGAGCTGGTGCTGGCCTGCGCCCTGACGCGCTGCTGGGCGGCGGAGCTGACGATCTCGGCATCGCCCTGGGCCGTGCCGGAGTCGATCACCGAGACCTTGGGGTCCTTCACGGTGGCAGTGGACGAGGAGCTGGCCAGCAGCCTGGCTTCCACGGCCGTGCCCTCGCCGAGGAAGATCGGATCGTTTCCCTTGATGGCCCCCGCCTCCTGTGCGCCGGGCTCGACCTCGGTCGACTGCCATGGCTGCCAGCCCTCCGCGGTGCGTACACGCACCTGGAAGAGTGATTCTCCGGTGGCGGAGCTCCAGGTCAGGGCGGCCATTGACAGGGGACGCTCGGTGACGGGAAGGGTGGCGAGCACCTTCATCGGGGTGCCGTCGACCTCGACCGTTGTGGATGCGGGGCGCATGGCCACCAGGTCAGCGGTGGGCTCCTCGGGGTCGACAGGGGCTTGCGGGGCGACAGGGGCCTGCGGGGCGGCGGGTGCGCCTTGGGCCGTGGGGGCGCCAAGGAAGCTGCCGACCAGGGCCGCTGTGGCCAGGCCGACGGCCAGGGACCGACGGTGGTGCGGCTTGCTGGGGTGTGGGGACCTGTTGGGATGCACGGGGGACCTCCGGCTAGGGGAATCGATCGGTGCGCCAGGATCCCCCGACGGCCCCCGGCCCGGTTCCTTGCACGATCAGACAGTCAACCCTGCGGGCGTCAAGACGCAAAATTCGGCACCGTGGACCGGTCAAGTGCAGGATGAGGCTTGGCTGGGGGTTCCACCGCGCCCCATGACGGAAGCAGGAGGTCTCGTGTCAATCATCGAGGACGTGGTCTGGGCCGATGTACGGCGAGAGGGCGACGGCCTGCTGGTCGTCGCCGGCGAGCTCGAGGGTGACGACGTGGTCGTCTGGCGCTGGCAGGGCGACCTGCTCGACTCCGAGGTGGCGGCCCGCCGGCTGCTCGCGACTGCCGGCATCTCCCAACAGGAGATGCTGGGCCATGGCCCGGGATGGATGGTGCTCGAAGCGCTGGGGGAGGGGCTGTGGCGAACGGTCCACTCCAGCGACCTGGACCATCCCGAGCTGTGGCGCCGACTGGGGCGGTGGATCGCGGCCGCCCACCGGGTGCCGGCCGAAGGTCTGGGCCCCGACCCGCTGTGGTCCCTGCTCGACGCGCCCCTGCTGGGGCTGGTGGCCCAGGCCATCGGCTCGCTCGGGGGCCTGACGGCGAGGGTCACCGCCTGGCAGGACGAGCTGGCGCGCCTTCCCCAGGTGGTCTGCCTGGGGGGCCTCGACGAAGAGCGAATCGAAGTGGTGGGGCAAGTGGTCGACGCCCGCCCCGGTGACCTCTCGCGCTGCCATCGCGGGGCCGCGGTGCAGGACCTGGTGGTGCTGGAGCGCCAGCTCACCCCAGGGCAGTGGCAGCTGTTGGCCGCCGGCCACGGGTTGGATGGCTTCGACGATCCACAGGAACAGCCAGGCTGGCGGGCAGCGGCCGGGCTGGTGTGCGTGCTCGACCTTGCCGCGGCCGTGCTGTCCGGCAAGGACCCGGCCCCCGCGCTGAACCGCCTGGACGGGCTGGTTCACGGCGGCTGAGACCATCCCACCCCGGACCGGATCTCAGCCCAGCAGGCTGTCCAGGTGTTCGTGCAGCAGCCATTCGCGCTCCCAGCCCGGCCAGCTGGCTCCCAGCCGCACTCGCTGCGCCAGCGACTCGGGGGGCCTCAGTCCCTTGGCCCCCAGCAAGGCCGCGGTGACGGCGGCGGTGGTGTCGGAGTCGTCGCCGGCCATCACGACGGGGACGATGCCCTCCTGCCAGGACTCGGCGGCACCGAATCGCAGGGCCTGTTGCAGGGTGTGCACCACATAGCCGCTCTGCGGTCCGGGTGCACCGGCCATCCCGGCCATCGTGGCCTGGCCGATGGCGGCGAAGGCCGGGCCCGGGGTGCGGTAGCCGTCAACCAGCGGCGCGGGGACCGTGCCGGTCGCCTCGACCAGGGCTGCGACGTCGGCCCGACGGACCGCCTCGAGTGCGGCGGTCACGGCTACCGGGTAGTCCTCACCCTCGGCGAGCCGGTCCATCGTGGACACCAGCACCAGGCTCGCCAGGACGCAGCGCGGGTCCACGTGGGTGGTCGTGGTGTCGGCCACCGCCCGGGCCAGCAGGTCCTCGCCCCGCGCCCCGGTGAGGAAGCAGGCCGCCACGCGCATCAGGCCGCCATTGCCGGCCGAGTCACGTCCGGAGGCCTCCCACGCCTCGAAGGCCGAGGAGTCCAGCGCCTGGCGGGTCAGGTTCCCGACATCGGCGGGGCCAGTGGCCAGCCACTGCCGGTAGCCGGCGCCGGGATCGTCGGGCCGCAACAGGTGGGCCACCACCATCTGGCTGTCGTCAGTGGCCTCGCCGGGCGCGAAGCCGAAGGGGCTGCCGGGCTGGAAGTCGTCGAAGTCGGCGGGTGTCCACTGCTGGGCGACCTCCGCGGCCGACCTGAACTCGGTGGCGGCGCCCAGTGCGTCGGCGCAAGCGATACCAAGCAGTGTCTGGCGGTGCAGCTCCCGTGGTTCGCTGGGCGGGGTGGGGGTGTCCATGGCGGATCCTTCCGGCGGCGGGCCACCAGTCTTGCAGCCACGCGAGGACCACGGCGGGAAGGGCTGTTGCGTGGACGACAGATGGCCCCGATCGAAGCGATCTCGATCAGGGCCATCTGCGACTGTGTCCGGAAGAGGACTTGAACCTCCACGCCCTATAACGGGCACTAGCACCTCAAGCTAGCGCGTCTACCATTCCGCCACCCGGACAGGTGTCGTCACCGTCACCGGCAACGCGAAGGAACACTAGCAGGCATTTCGTCACCGCGCACTTCGGACGCCGCGACGCCGCCCCCGCCGAGCGCCGCAGGCGCCTTGCGCGCCGGTGGCAGGATGGTGTGGAAGAGCCCGGCAGACGGCCGGGGGCAGCCAGGAGGGGAGTCAGGATGGCCAGCACACCGATCGGCTACGTGCCTGCCCGCAGCGTGGCCACCGAGACCATTGACGGCCGAGACTTCGAGGTGCAGCAGGTGAGCCTGCCGCACACCGTCAATCGCCACCAGGTCCGCAAGCTGCTCACCGAGGAGGCGGAGTACGGCCACTGGGAGCTGCACCGGCTGCGTCGCTACCGGGACGGCTCGACGCGTGCCTGGCTGCGACGCAAGGTGATCAAGGTGCGCTCCACCCTCGGGGCTGCCTGAGCAGGCGACGCAACCTGCGCCACGGGGTGGCCGTCAGTCGGCCACCGCCTCGCGCAGCTGGTTCGTGCCGCCGGTCACGTCGTCCAGGGCCTTGACGATCGGGGCCGGCAGGCTCGCCTGGTCCAGGCCGACCAGCTCGGAGAGCTGTTCCGGGGTCCGGGCGCCGAGCAGGGGAGCGGTGACCACGGGCGCATCGCGGACCCACAGCAGCGCCACCTGCGCGGGGGTCATGTCGAGTCCATCGGCGGCTCGGCAGACCGCGTCGGTGATGGCGCGCGACTTGCTCTCCAGGTAGGGCTCCACGAACCAGCCGAAGTGCTCGCTGGCGCCGCGCGATCCCTGCGGGGTGCTGGTGCGGTACTTGCCGCTCAGGACGCCCCGGCCCAGCGGTGACCAGGGAAAGAGCCCCATGCCGTGGGCGCGCAGCGCAGGCAACACCTCCAGCTCGGCGCGGCGTGCCAGCAGCGAGTACTCCACCTGCCCGCTGACCAGCGGGGTTCGGGTGGGCACGGCCTGCTGCCAGGTGGCGGCTCGGGCGGTCTGCCAGCCGATGTAGTTGCTGATCCCCGCATAGCGGGCCATGCCTTGGCTCACCGCATGGTCGAGCGCCGCAAGCGTCTCCTCCAGCGGCGCATCACCCCAGGCGTGCACCTGCCACAGGTCGACGTGGTCGGTGTGCAGCCGGCGCAGCGAGGCTGCCAGGTCGTCCAGCAGGGCTCGCCGGGAGGTGTCGATCAGCCGGCGGCCGTTGCGGATCCCGAAGCCGCCCTTGGTGGCGATCACCAGGTCCTCGCGGCGCAGGTCGGTGTGGGTGAGCTTGCCCAGGATCTTCTCCGCCACGCCGTGGCCGTAGGCCGGCGCGGTGTCCACCAGGGTGCCTCCGGCATCGACGAAGGTGCGCAGCATCTCCCGGGCATCCGCGGCGGAGGTGTCGCCACCCCAGGTCATGGTCCCCAGCCCCAGACGGGAGACGACCAGTCCACTGTGGCCCACGCGACGTGTCTGCATGGCCCCGACCCTAGCGAAAGCAGACCCATGAGTGTCTGGTGCGCCCGTATCCTCAGTGTCATGCCCATCGTCCTGCTCCTTCGCCACGGCCGCAGCACCTCCAACGCCGCCGGCACGCTGGCCGGACGCACCCTCGGCATCCACCTCGACGACACCGGGCGCTCCCAGGCGATGGCCGCGGGGGAGCGGCTGCGCGGCTGCCGGCTTGACCTGGCCGTCTCCTCGCCGATGGAGCGCTGCCAGGAGACCCTCGACCTGGCGCTGGACAGCGCGGCGCTGGATGTCCCGCGGCTGGTCGACGATCAGGTCACCGAGTGCGACTACGGGCAGTGGAGCGGCCGTGAGCTGTCAGAGCTGGTGAATGAGCCGCTGTGGCAGCAGGTCCAGCAGACACCCTCGAGGGTCACCTTCCCCGATGGCGAGTCGATGCAGCAGATGGCGCGGCGCATGGTCGATGCCGTCACCGTCACCAATGCCCGCGTCGCCGAAGAGGTCACCGCCAAGGCTTCTTCCGAGGCGGGCGAGGGGGTGTGGATGCTGGTCAGCCACGGCGACCCGATCAAGGCAGTCCTCTCCCATGCCCTGGGACAGTCGCTGGACGACTTCCAGCGGATCGTCGTGGACCCGGCCTCGGTGAGCATCGTGCGCTGGCCCGCCCGCGGGGACCAGGTCCCGCCGATGGTGCTGGCGATGAACACCACCGCCGGCGCGCTGACCTCCCGCCTGGGCGGGCAGGATCCACAGCTGGGCGGAGGCCTGGGCAGCCAAGGCTGAGCCCCGGACGCAGCGGCCCCGGCGCCATCGGGGGAACACATAGGCTGGAGGCATGTCGCGAATCCAGCATCGTTTCGAGTTCCCCGATCGTTTCGTGGCGGGAACCGTGGGCGAACCCGGCCAGCGCACCTTCTTCGTCCAGGCCCGAAAGGACGCCCAGCTGGTGGCGGTGGTCTGCGAGAAGCAGCAGGTGGAGGTGCTCGCCGACCACCTGGAGCGGATCCTCGACGAACTCACTTCGCTGGTGAAGGGTTCCCTGG
This sequence comes from Luteococcus sp., assembly GCF_043424415.1. NCBI lineage: Bacteria > Bacillati > Actinomycetota > Actinomycetes > Propionibacteriales > Propionibacteriaceae > Luteococcus > Luteococcus sp. The sequence continues at coordinate 15,193 of NZ_JBHWOO010000304.1, forward strand.
TGGTGCCTCCCGCCCGACGCGTCGCCCTCGACCTGGAGCCGCTGGACGCGCCCCTGAGCGAGGACTTCCGGGTGGGCACAATGACCCTGGCCTGGGACGAGCGCCTGCAGGCCATCCAGGTGGAGCTGTTCAGCGTGGAACAGGACGAGTCCGGCCCGGACCTGCCCGTCGACGACCTGCCGGGCGGCATGGAGTCCTTCGACGGTCTCGATGAGGTGCTGGCCGCGGCCGAGAGCCTGTCGGTGGCGATCACCCTGGACCAGGCGCGCGACTTCACCGCCCGGGCCCGCGGCCTGGTGCACGCGGGACGCCCGGCCTGCCCGCTGTGCGCCCAGCCGGTCGACGCCAGCGGCCACATCTGCCCACGGGCCAATGGCTACCGGCGCCCCCTGTTCGCCTGATGGAGCTCGTCGGCCGCCTGGTCCAGGCCTCCAATGCCACCTTCCTGGCTGAGCTGGACGGCCAGCGCGTGGTCTACAAGCCCACCGCAGGGGAGGCGCCCCTGCGGGACTTTCCCGACCACACGCTGGGCCGTCGCGAGGTCGCCGCCCATGCCCTGAGCAGCGCGCTGGGCCTCGACGTGGTGCCGCGCACCTGGTGGGTCGAGGACGCCCCCCTGGGGCCGGGTTCGGTGCAGGAGTGGGTCGAGGCGCCCGAGCAGGAAGTGGTGGAGTTCTGCCTGCTCGGCGAGGTCGAGGAGGACTGGTTTGCCCTCGTGGTGGGCCTGGACGACCAGGACCGCGAGCTCGCGCTGGCCCACGCCGACCACCCTGGGCTTCGCCGGCTGGCGCTGTTCGACCTGGTCGCCAACAATGCCGACCGCAAGATCGGCCACCTCCTGGTGCCCGGGGGCGCCGATGGGCGTGTCCTGGGCGTGGACCATGGCCTCACCTTCCACCCTCTCGACAAGCTGCGCACCGTGCTGTGGGGCTGGTCCGGCGACGGCTTCACCGCCGAGGAGTTTGCCGTGCTGTCGGACGTGGCGGTCGCCGCCGAGCAGGCGCTGGCCGACTGGCTGCGCCCCGTCGAGGTGGAGGCCGTGGTGCAGCGCAGCGAGGCACTGCTGGAGCGGGGCAGCTGGCCCGAACTGCCGAATGACCGCTACCCGATCCCGTGGCCGGTCCACTGAGCACCCGTGCTGCCACAGGGGTGCGGACGTGTCCGTGCCGGGCTCGTCGGCGGGCGCGGCTTGGACGCAGCCGATAGCGTGGTGTCCATGAAGGCATGGCAGGCACCCAGGATTCCGCAGTCCGTCGTCGAGACGCCCCAGGCGCCCGCCCGGGTCAGGGTGCACGACACATCACGCTCACAGCTGGTCGAGGTCGGGCCCGAGCAGGGCACCGCGCGCTTCTACGTGTGCGGCATCACGCCCTATGACGCCACCCACCTGGGACATGCCAACACCTACGTGGCCTTCGACCTGCTCAACCGCACCTGGCGCGACCTGGGGCTGGAGGTCGTCTACGCCCAGAACGTGACCGATGTCGACGACCCGCTCCTGGAGCGGGCCGCCCAGACCGGCCAGGACTGGACCGAGCTCGCGCTGGACCAGACGCAGCTCTTCCGCACCGACATGGAGGCCCTGCGCGTCCTGCCGCCCGACCACTATGTCGGCGCCGTGGAGTCCATCCCCGAGGTCGTGGCGCTGCTCGAGCGGCTGCGTCCGACCGGTCTGGTCTACCAGGTGCATGATCCCGAGCACCCGGACTGGTACTTCGCCTGCTCCGAGGGTGAGGCCTTCGGGACGGTCGCGGGCCTGCCAGCGGACCAGATGGTGAGCCGATTCTCCCAGATGGGTGGCGATCCCGAGCGTCCCGGCAAGCGACACCCGCTGGATTGCCTGGTCTGGCGCATGGCACGGGAGGGGGAGCCGTCCTGGGAGTCCTCGCTGGGCCGTGGCCGTCCCGGCTGGCACATCGAGTGCACGGCGATCGCGCTGGAGCACCTGGGGGCCCACTTCGACGTGCAGGGCGGCGGCTCAGACCTGGCCTTCCCGCACCACGAGATGTGTGCGGTGGAGGGGACCTCGGCGACCGGCGAGCCCTTCGCCAGTGCCTATGTCCACTCCGGCATGGTCGCCCTCGACGGCGAGAAGATGAGCAAGTCCAAGGGCAATCTCGAGCTGGTCAGCCGACTGCGCCAGCAGGGACGCGACCCGATGGCGATCCGCCTGGCCCTGCTGGACCACCACTACCGCAGCGACTGGGAGTGGACGGCCGGTGACATCGAGCGTGCCGAGCAGCGACTGGCGCGCTGGCGCGAGGCAGTCGAGGCGGGCGCCCTGGGCGATGTCGTCGAGCTGGCGACCCGGGTGCGCACCGCATTGCGCACCGACCTGGACGCCCCGGCCGCCGTCGCCGCCGTGGACGCCTGGCTCGGTGCAGCCGGCGCGACGAACGCCACCGACGACGACCGCGCGGCCGTGCGCGAGCTGCTCGACTGCACACTGGGCATCCTGCTCTGATCACTGTCCATGGCGGCCGCAGCGCCCTGCGCTCCGCCGGGTGCCCGTTAGGCTGGTGCGTGTGAGCAAGTCATTCGAGGACCTCTTCGCCCAGCTGACCGAGACCGCACGCACACGCCCGGAGGGGTCGGGCACCGTCGAGCGGCTTGATGCCGGCGTCCACGAGATCGGCAAGAAGATCGTCGAGGAGGCGGCCGAGGTGTGGATGGCCTCCGAGTTCCAGTCCCGCGAGGAGGCGGCCGAGGAGATGAGCCAGCTCATGTACCACGTGCAGGTCATGATGATCGCGCTCGGGCTGGAGCTCGAGGACGTCTACCGCCACCTGTGATCCGAGGTCGCACATCCCACGCACATCACACCCCAAGGAGAAGAGCATGAGCGAGGACCAGCTGCTGCGCATCGCGGTGCCCAACAAGGGCTCGCTGTCCGAGTCCGCGGCCCACATGCTGCGCGAGGCGGGTTATCGCCAGCGCACCGACTCGAAGGAACTGGTTCTCGTGGACGACGATAACCACGTCGAGTTCTACTACCTGCGTCCGCGCGACATCGCCGTCTACGTGGGCGAGGGCACCCTCGACGTCGGGGTGACGGGGCGTGACATGCTGCTCGACTCGGGTGCCGATGCCGACGAGGTGATGGCGCTGGGATTCGGCCGTTCCCGTTTCCGTTTCGCCGCGCCGGGCGGTTCGGTGATGAAGCTGGAGGAGCTGGAGGGGCGGCGGATCGCGACCTCCTATCCCGGTCTGCTCGAGGCCTACCTGGGCCGGAAGGGCATCAGTGCCCGGATGATCAAGCTGGACGGGGCCGTCGAGTCCGCGATCCGTCTGGGGGTGGCTGATGCCATCGCCGATGTGGTGGAGACCGGAACCACGCTGCGCAAGGCGGGCCTGGAGCTCTTCGGTGACCCGATCTGCCACTCCGAGGCCATCCTGGTGCAGCGCCGGGGAGAGGTTCCCGAGGCGGCCCTGGACCTGCTCAAGCGTCGACTGTCCGGTGTGCTGGTGGCCCGCAACTACGTGATGCTTGACTACGACGTCTCCGCGGACAACCTCGACACGGCCACGGAGATCACCCCGGGCCTGGAGGGCCCCACGGTCTCGAGCCTCGCCAAGGCGAACTGGTTCGCCGTGCGGGCCATGGTTCCCCGCAAGGACGCCCAGCGGATGATGGATGACCTGTGGACGGCAGGGGCCCGGGCCATCCTGCTCACCGACATCGCGGCCTGTCGGCTGTGAGCGGCGACCAGACCCAGCGGGGCGGCGAGGTCGACAAGTTCCACTCCCGTCCGGCCCTGATGATGGGCGTGGCGATGTCCGCGATCCTGTGTGCCTTCGCCGCGGCGCTGTGGTTCGCGCTGGGAGACGAGCTGCGCGCCCTGTTCACCTGGCCCCAGACGGTCACGCTGCTGGTCTTCCTCGGTATCGGGGTCGCCATGATGACCGGGCTGGGACTGAGCAACCTGCAGGTCTCACGCGAGGGCATCCGGGTGCGCAATGTCTTCTTCACCCGCACCGTGGACTGGTCGCAGCTGCGGGGTATTCGCTTCGGCGAGCACGACCCGTGGGCCTACCTGGTGCTCAATCCGACCCCCGAGCACCCCGAGGGCCGCGAACTGATGGTGCTGGCCATCCAGCGCGCCGAGGGCCGTGGTGCCCAGGCCAGGCTGGAGGAGCTCGTCGCGTCGATCGGCCGGCACCGTCCGGCTGTGCAAGAGTGAGAACCATGCCTTCCATGCCTGTCCTGGTGCTCGTCGCCACCATCATCTGCTGCCTTCTCGTCCTGCTGTGGACCTTCCTGCGGTGGTCCATGGGGCAGGGCGCGCGCGTGCTGCTGCGCGGGATCGGCGCGATCCTGGTCCTGGTCGGTCTCCACCTGGCCGGCATCATGCAGCTGGCCGGCCACGGGGTCCGTTCCCTGGTCGAGTGGTTCCAGCGCTCCACCCCGCTCGGCACCAGCTCCCTGGTCGGCCTGGGCATCGCTGGCACCGGCCTGCTCTTCTGGCTGGTCGGGACCCTGATGACGTTGCGAGACCGTGACCAGGCGCGCACGGCGCGCCAGGCCCGCAAGGGCGTCCAGCCGGCAGGCGTGGGGGCCAAGGGCGCAGGGGCAACGGCCGATCCCGTGGCGCAGCCCGCCGCGGTCCGTCCGGCTCCGCGCACGGGCCAGCCCGTGCAGCAGACCAGCGACGAGGACGCCGAGATCGAGGCGATCCTCAAGAGCAGGGGCATCGAGTGAGCCGGCCTGATGTGGCCCACGGCCAGCGGCTGGCCCAGCCCAGCGCGGCCTTCGCCGGCGACCACGGGGAGGCCGACCCCCAGGTCCGCGAGGCCATCGCCGCTGCCACGGACCAGACGGGTTACCTGCGGGCCATCGTCGCCCTGTGCACCTCGCGGCTGCTGATGCCCATCGTCGCCAGTGGCGAGGACCACATGGACGGCCCTCGTCCTGATCGCCACGCCGAGATGGCTGCCGTCACCGTGACCAGCGCCACGGGGGAGCGGGCACTGCTGGCCTTCACCGGCATCGACTCGCTCCAGTCCTGGAAGCCGCAGGCACGTCCAGTGCCGTGCACCCTGGACGACCTCGCCGCCACCGTCACCGAGGCCGGCGCCAGCCACCTGCTGGTGGACGCCACTGGTCCGGTGCCCTTCGAGATCACCCCGGAGCTGGTCGCGGAGCTCTCCCAGGGCCGACGCCTGGTGGAGGTGGAGCCCGGCCAGTTCGGCTGGATGTTCCTGCAGGAGGATGGCCGCCAGGCGTGATCCCCGTGCGGATGGCAACCTGAGCCCGTGGATTTCGTCTGAGCCCGTGGATTTCGTCTGGGCCCACAGGTTCGCTATCATGGTGGGGATTGATCGCGCCTTGCGCGCAGATCGTGCAAAGTGGGGGCCTGACCTCCCACCTGAACGGCTTCCGGTCGTCAGGTCGGTAGAAGTACCGGATGGTGCCAGCTCGACTGGTCTTCCTGTCTGGTCGTCAGGCTTTCGCGTCCGCGAAAGCCTTTTTCGCGTTCGCGGGTGCTCCTGCACGCTGCGCTCCGGGACGGTCACAGGAACTCACACCTTGGAGGACACATCAGCAACGAACCTCGCATCAATGAGCGGATCCGCGTCCCGGAGGTCCGCCTGGTCGGGCCTGCCGGCGAGCAGGTGGGCATCGTCAAGATCGACCAGGCACTGCAGCTTGCTCGTGAGGGTGACCTGGATCTGGTCGAGGTCGCTCCGATGGCGCGGCCGCCGGTCGCCAAGCTCATGGACTACGGCAAGTTCAAGTACGAGAACGCCCAGAAGGCTCGCGAGTCGCGTCGCAACCAGACGAACACCATCATCAAGGAGATGAAGCTTCGTCCCAAGATCGACGGCCACGACTACGAGACGAAGAAGGGCCATGTCGTGCGCTTCCTCAAGGGCGGCGACAAGGTCAAGATCACCATCATGTTCCGCGGACGCGAGCAGTCGCGTCCCGAGCTGGGCTTCAACCTGCTCAAGCGGCTTGCCGAGGACGTGCAGGAGTTCGGCTTCATCGAGTCGGCCCCCAAGCAGGACGGCCGCAACATGCTGATGGTGCTGGGCCCGACCAAGAAGAAGACCGAGGCGCGCGAGGAGAGCAAGGTCGACCGCGACAAGCGGATGGCCGATCGTGCCGCCGCGCAGGAGGCCGACCGCGCCGCCGAGGCCGAGCTGCGTGCTCGCCACCAGGCCGAGACTGCGGCCAAGCCGCCGAAGCAGAAGAAGCGCGGCCCCGCCGACAACATGGATCCCGACATCGATCTGTGACAGACCACTGGGCTCGTCCCCGCGAGGACGCGTCCGCGCGAACCGGGCAACCGGTTCCCCCGCCGCAGCAGCCTGCGACGGGCCACCTGAAGAAGATGAATGGAGCGGCAACATGCCGAAGATGAAGACGCACTCCGGTGCCAAGAAGCGCGTGAAGGTCACGGGCAGCGGCAAGCTTTCGCACCGCCAGGCCGGCAAGCGCCACCTGAACGAGCACAAGCCGACCAGCCGTACCCGTCGTCTGTCCACGGACAAGCTGCTCGAGGGTGCCGATGCCGCCAAGATGCGCAAGCTCCTCGGCAAGATGAAGGGCCGTTGATCCACTGCTGGTCCATCCAGCACCCCCGGATCACTCCGGACCCCTCGCCGCAGGACGCGGCAGTACCACGCACTTCGGCCTCGCCAGACACCAGTCGGCCGGCCGGCACACACAGCAAGGAGTAAGACATGGCACGCGTCAAGCGTTCTGTGAATGCGCACAAGAAGCGTCGCGAGATCCTCGAGCAGGCCTCGGGCTACCGCGGCCAGCGTTCGCGCCTCTACCGCAAGGCCAAGGAGCAGGTCCTCCACTCGATGACCTACTCCTACAATGATCGTCGCAAGAAGAAGGGCGACTTCCGTCAGCTCTGGATCCAGCGCATCAACGCTGCGGCCCGCGCCAACGGCATGACCTACAACCGTTTCATCAACGGTCTGAAGGTTGCCGGCATCGAGGTCGACCGCAAGATCATGGCCGACCTGGCCGTGAATGATCCGCAGGCCTTTGCCGCGCTGGTCGAGGTCGCCAAGGCCAACCAGCCGCAGCAGACCGCCGCCTGAGCACGGCTTCCTACCCGCAGCCGGTCGTCGTCACGAACCTGTAGGGTTCTGGCATGACTTTCGACGAGCCGAGCGCACTGCCCCTGATCTCCAGGGCGCAGCAGCGCTCGGCTCGTCGTCTGTTGTCGCGCCGTGAGCGCGACGACCAGGGACTCTTCCTGGCCGAGGGCGCCCAGGCGGTGCGCGAGGCGCTGCGGCGCCCCGAGCTGGTGGAGGCCGTCATCGTCGACGATGCCGAGGTGCACGCCGAGCTGCTCGCCATGGCCGACGAGAAGATCTGCTGGCGGGCCCACCCCGACGACATGGTCCAGCTGTCCGACACCGTCACCCCACAGGGCGTGGTGGCCATCTGCCGCCAGGAGCTCGCCCATCTGGACGAGATCATCGCCCCGAAGCTGGTGGTGGTCTGCGCCCAGGTGCGCGATCCCGGCAATGCGGGCACCGTGATCCGTTGTGCCGACGCCTTCGGCGCGGATGCGGTGGTCTTCACCAAGGGATCGGTGGAGGTCTTCAACCCCAAGACGGTGCGCGCGACCGTCGGCAGCCTCTTCCACCTGCCGATCATCGTTGGCGTCGAGATCGCCAATGCGGTCGCCTACCTGCACCAGCAGGGAATGCAGGTGCTGGCCGCCGACGGTGGGGGAGCCCACCTGGACGAGCTGGCCGAGGAGCTCTCACGCCCCACCGCCTGGATCATGGGCAATGAGGCCTGGGGACTGCCCGAACGCGAGCGCAGCCTGGCGGACAAGGTGGTTGGGGTGCCCATGTGGGGACAGGCCGAGAGCCTCAACCTGTCGACGGCGGCCGCAGTCTGCCTGTACGCCACCGCCTCGGCCCAGCGCCGCGTCCAGGGCTGAGTACCGGCCACCGGTTCTCCGGGGGCCACGAGGCGCGTGACTGGTAGGCTGGCGCCATGTTGGCGCGCCGATTTCTGAGCCCCCGGCCGGGTCATGGTCGTGGGGATGCTCGTCGGCGCACGCTCGCCAGCTGATCCAGATCGACGGTCGGGGGCCACACCCCGTACTCAGCGCGCACGAGCGCGCCCACCAGCGACAGGAAGGCAGCCCGATGAGTGGGCCCAATGACAATTACGACCCGGTGCAGGTGACCCCCTTGGGCGCCGAGCAGGTCGACGAGATGGTGCGAGCCGCCCTGGAGGCCGTCGAGAAGGCCACCAGCACCGCCGAGCTCAAGCAGGCACGTCTCGACCACAACGGCGACCGGTCCCCGATCGCCCTGGCCAACCGTGAGATCGGCGCCCTGCCGCCGCAGGCCCGCAAGGAGGCCGGTGCCCGTGTGGGCAAGGCGCGTGGCCGGATCAACCAGGCGATCAGTGCCCGCCAGGAGGTGCTCGAGGCCGCCGAGCTGGAACAGCAGCTGGCCGACGAGACCGTCGACGTGACCCTGCCGGTCGCCCTGCACCCGCGTGGTGCACTCCACCCGGTCACCGCCCTGATGGACACCATGGCCGACGTCTTCCTCGCCATGGGCTGGGAGGTCGTCGAAGGCCCCGAGGCCGAGGCCGAGTGGTACAACTTCGACGCCCTCAACCTGCATCCGGAGCACCCGGCCCGCGCCCTGCAGGACACGCTGTGGCTCGACCCGGTCGAGAACGGTGTGCTGCTGCGCACCGCCACCAGCCCGGTGCAGATCCGCACACTGATGGAGCGCGAGCTGCCGATCCACGTGGTCAGCCCCGGCAAGGTCTTCCGCGCCGACGAGTACGACGCCACCCACCTGCCGGTCTTCCACCAGATCGAGGGCCTGTGTGTCGACAAGGGCATCTCGATGGCCCACCTCAAGGGAACGCTGGACCACTTCGCCAAGGCGATGTTCGGCGACGACATCCGTACCCGGATGCGCCCGCACTACTTCCCCTTCACCGAGCCCAGCGCCGAGGTCGACGTGGAGTGCTTCGTCTGCCGCGGCGAGAGCGTCGGCGACCCGTCGCGTCCCTGCCGCACCTGCCGTGGTGAGGGATGGATCGAGTGGGGCGGCTGCGGCGTGGTCAATCCGCGCGTGCTGGCTGCCTGCGGCATCGACACCGAGGTCTATTCCGGCTTTGCCTTCGGCATGGGCGTCGACCGTTCGGTGATGACCCGTAACCAGGCCCCCGACCTGCGTGACTTCGTCGAGGGCGACATCCGTTTCAGCCGTTCGCTTCTGGGAGGAGCACGATGAGGGCCCCCATGTCCTGGCTGCGCGAGCTGGTCGCGCTGCCCGAAGAACTCACCGCGGCCGAGCTGGCCGAGAGCTTCACCCGTGCCGGCCTGACCGTCGAGCGTGTCGAGACCGTCGGTGGCGAGGTCAGCGGCCCCGTGGTCGTCGGACGGGTCCTGTCGGCCCATCCCGAGCCGCAGAAGAACGGCAAGACCATCAACTGGTGCCGGGTCGACGTCGGCGACGAGCACAATGACCCCGCCGAGACCCTGGAGGACGGCACCGAGCTGCCGGCTGGTCGGGGGATCGTGTGCGGGGCGCACAACTTCGTCGAGGGCGATCTCGTCGTGGTGGCCCTGCCCGGGTCGGTTCTGCCCGGCGACTTCGCCATCGCGGCCCGCAAGACCTATGGCCACGTCTCGGACGGCATGATGTGTGCCGCCGACGAGCTGGGCCTGGGTGGCAGCCACGAGGACGGCATCATCATCCTGCCCGACACCATCGACGACCAGCAGGTCACTCCCGGCCAGGACGCGATGGCCCTGATGGGTGCCGGCGACGCCGTGCTCGAGATCGACGTCACGCCCGACATCGGCTACGCGCTGAGCCTGCGCGGGCTCGCCCGCGAGGCCGCCCAGGCGCTCGACCTCGACTTCGACGATCCCTACGCCCAGGGTCTTCCCGCCCCCGTGTCCGAGGGCCTGCCGGTCGGCATCGAGAGCCCGAACTGCTCCAGCTTCGTCGCCCTGCGGGTCGACGGCATCGATCCGTCGGCACCCAGCCCCCAGTGGATGACCCAGCGTCTGGAGCGAGCCGGGATGCGCGCCATCTCGCTGCCGGTCGACGTCACAAACTACGTGATGCTCGAGTCCGGCCAGCCCCTGCACGCCTATGACGCCTCCCTGCTGCAGGGTGGCATCGTGGTCCGTCAGGCCCGCGACGGCGAGACGCTGGTCACCCTGGACGATGTGACCCGCACCCTGGTTGCCGACGACATGCTGATCACCGACGACTCGGGCCCGATCGGTCTGGCCGGCGTCATGGGCGGGCAGAGCACCGAGGTCTCCGAGAAGACGACCTCGATCGTGCTCGAGGCTGCCCACTTCGACGCGCTGGCGATCGGCCGCGCCCACCGTCGGCACAAGCTGCCCAGCGAGGCATCCCGCCGCTTCGAGCGGGGAGTGGACTCCAACCTCGGCCTGGCCGCGGCCGAGCGCGCCGCACAGCTTCTGGTCGAGCACGGGGGTGGGTCTGTGGTCGAGGGCCGCACCGTCGTGGGAGGTCCTGCCGAGATGCCGCAGCAGCAGATCGCCGAGGACCTGCCCGCACGCGTCCTGGGAGCCGAGGTCTCCGGTGACGAGGTCGTCGGGATCCTCGAGCGTTCCGGCGTGCAGGTTTCGCGCGCCGACGGCCGGCTCACGCTGGTACCGCCCACTTGGCGTCCCGACCTGGTCGACCCCTATGACTACGTGGAGGAGGTCGGCCGCAAGATCGGCTTCGACCGCATCGACTCGCTGCTGCCCTCGGCCCCGATGGGTCGTGGCCTGACGGCGGAGCAGCGTGGCCGTCGTGCCGTGCTGCGGTCAGTCGTCGACCTGGGCTTCGTCGAGCTGATCAGCCTGCCCTTCACCAGCGAGTCCGAGATGGCCAAGCTGGTGCCCGACGAGGCGGATCCGCGTCGCCAGCTGGTCAGGCTCGCCAATCCGCTGGACGACACCCACGCCCACCTGCGTTCGACGCTGCTGCCGGGGCTCTTCCAGGCCGTGGCCCGCAACACCTCGCGCAGCCAGGACGACATCGCGGTCTTCGAGTGCGGCCGGGTCTTCGGCCGGGGCAGCGGGGCCGTTGCGCCGCGCCCGAGCGTCGCGCACCGTCCCAGCGACGAGGAACTGGCCGGTCTGGAGGCGGCCCTGCCCGAGCAGGCCGTCGCCGTCGCAGGAGTGCTGGCCGGCAACTGGCTGCCCGCGGCCTGGAACCACCCGGCTGTTCCGGCGGGTTGGACCCAGGCCATCGCGCTGGCGGAGGCTGCGGCCGAGTCGGTCGGCATCACCCTGACCCGTCGTGCGGCCCAGGTGATGCCCTGGCATCCCGGCCGGTGTGCCGAACTGGTGGCCAATGGCACCTCGATCGGCTTTGCCGGTGAGCTCCACCCGAGCGTCGTCAAGGCCTTCGGCCTGCCGGCGCGCACCTGTGCGGTGGAGTTCGACCTGGGTTGCCTGCTGGCCCAGGCCCCCTCGGCGGGGTCGATCGCCTCGCTGTCCAGCTTCCCGCTGGCCAAGGAGGACGTGGCCCTGGTCGTCGAGGAGCAGACGCCTGCCGCCGAGGTGCGCCAGGCCCTGGTGGAAGGTGCCGGGGAGCTGCTGGAGAGCTGCGAGCTCTTCGACATCTACCGTGGCCCACAGGTCGGTGAGGGCAAGAAGTCGCTGGCCTTCTCGCTGCACTTCCGGGCTCCCGACCGCACCCTGAAGGACAAGGAGAGTGCCGCCGCCCGCGACGCGGCAGTGGCCGTGGCCGCCGAGCGTTTCGGGGCCGTCCAGCGCGCCTGACCCGGTCCGCGACGGAGCGAGGGCCGCAATCCCCATCAGGGGGTTGCGGCCCTCGTCAGGTCCGGCTGGCGCGTGGCGCCTGGCTGTTGGCGGTCACA
>NZ_JBHWOO010000305.1:0-4863 GCF_043424415.1 Luteococcus sp.
TCCTCCGGTCAGACTTCGAGGCACTCATGCCACGAAGGTCACTGTGAGGGGCTTCCCCGCGCAGAGAGCATGAGGTCCGCCCGAGGAGTTCGGTCGCTGGCTGCGCAGGTGGACCGTTCGAGGACGAACTCCACGCGCTCGCCCCCTCTGTGGCGATCTCGAAATCGATCGACTCCACTCGCAGACTCCGGCTCTGCTCGTCCCGTCGACGGGGCCCATCTCGCTGTGTATCAATACCCTCTGGATCTGACGGGACAGCGCTTCATAATTCGCGATACCCTGTGGCTTTCGCCGTTATATGGCGGGGTTCTGTCGACGCTCTGTGGCGGCATCTGCTCATGGCGATACACGCGAGCACCGGTCTGGTCACAGATAGCGGCAGACGGTCGTGGTGTCGCATTTGGTGGGGTCGCTGGTGGTGGCACTGTGGTGAAGGTGCGCGACGGTGTGTCGCAGTGCTTGCAGGTCGGCGATTTGGCGGTCCAGGTCGCCCAGGTGGGCTTCGAGCAGGGCGTGCACGTGCTGGCAGGGTGCGACTCCGGCGTCGCGGATGTCGAGGATCTCGCGAATCTGGGCCAGGGTGAGCCCAGCGGTGCGGCCGCGGCGAACGAAGTCCAGGCGCGCCAGGGCCGCAGGGGTGTAGTCGCGGTATCCGTTGGCGGTGCGCTCAGGCGCAGGTAGTAGGCCGGCTTCTTCGTAGAAGCGCAGCGTCTTGGTTGTGGTGCCGCTGGCCACGGCCAACTCACCGATGCGCACAGTGGCCCCTTTCTCGGCTCTCGTCCATGTTCGCCTTGACCTTCCCCTGCGCTGGAACGTCCACTATGGACGCTGAAGAGGGGTCACGCGAAGGAAGGTGGGCAAATGGGTGTGGACTACGACGTCGATCTGGCCGTGATCGGCTCAGGAGGCGCGGCGATGTCCGCCGCCATCGCGGCCAGCCAGGCCGGTAAGAGCGTCGTGCTGGTTGAGCGCGGTGTTCTGGGCGGGACGTGCGTGAACATCGGCTGCGTGCCGTCCAAGACGCTCCTGGCGGCCGCCGGGGCCCGGCACGCCGCGCTCACCAATCCCTTCAAAGGTGCCCCAACGTCAGCCGCACCGGTGAACCTCGGCGATCTGGTGGCCCAGAAGGACGCACTCATCGAGCGCCTGCGTGATGCGAAGTACGCCGATGTGGCCGCTGCCTACGGCTTCCAGGTCCGCCCAGGCCAGGCCAGCTTCCTGGACGGGGACACCCTGGCCGTCGACGGCCAGGCGCTGCGGGCCCGGGCCTATCTGGTCGCCACCGGTGCCACCCCCGCCATCCCGGAGGTGGTCGGTCTCGACTCTGTGGACCGGCTGACGTCCACCACCGCGATGCAGCTGACCGAGCTGCCTGAGTCCCTGGTCGTTATCGGTGGCGGGTACGTCGGGATGGAGCAGGCCCAGCTGTTCGCTCACCTCGGCACCCGGGTCTCTGTGGTCGGGCGTCTGGCGCCGCACGCCGAGCCGGAGCTGGCCCAGAGACTTCGGGAAGTCTTCACCGACGACGGCATCACCGTGGTCGAAGAGCGCGCGACCACTGTGGCCCGCGAACCAGGCCCCGCAGGAGAGGTGGTGGTGACCACGGACTCGGGCGAACAGGTGCGCGGCGCGCAGGTCCTGGTGGCCACCGGACGCCTGCCCCGCACCGACGGCCTGAACCTGGCCGCTGCCGGTGTGGACGTGGACGAGCGCGGCTTCGTCGTGGTCGACCAGACCCAGCGCACCTCCAACCCGCGCGTCTGGGCCGCCGGTGACGTCTCGGGGGCTCCCCAGTACGTCTACGCCGCCGCCGCCGGCGGTCGGGCCGCCGCGCTCAACGCCCTGACCGAGGACAGGTACCCGCCGGCAGCTCGGGTCGACTACGCCGGCTTTCCTGCGGTCGTGTTCACCCGGCCCCAGCTGGCCTCGGCGGGGTTGACCGAGGACGAGGCCCTCACCCGAGGGCACGCGTGCGACTGCCGCGTCCTGGACCTGTCCGATGTCCCCCGGGCGCTCGTCCAGCACGACACCCGCGGGGCGGTGAAGCTCGTCGCCGACGCCGTGAGCGGCAAGGTTCTGGGCGTGCACGCTCTGGCGGACGGGGCCGGGGAGATCATGCTGGCGGCCACCTACGCCATCAAAAGCGGCATGACCGTCGACGATCTGGCCGACACCTGGGCGCCGTACCTGACCATGAGCGAAAGCCTGCGCATCGTGGCCGGCCTCTTTCGAAACCAGATGCCGACGTCATGCTGCGCCTGAAACCCGCGGCCCCAGCGGGGTGGACGAGGGCTCCCGCGGCGGCCCGCCTGGCGCCGTGAATGTGCCTTAAAAACCTACAGGTTGTCAAGACGACTTAGTGAGACTCCGGTGGGTGCCTGTAGCGCCAGGAAACCTGTTCAAAACTGGCCGTAGTCCTGGACGAGATTAAGTGTCTTGACAACCTTTAGGTTTTTAGGGCGTTGTCACAACAGTTCAGCAGACGCTGTATAGTTCAGCAAGTGCTGACTATTGCTTCTCGTGTCGATGTGATGAACCGGTTAGGGCGGGCGATGGCCGACCCGACACGGTCCCGAATACTGCTGACCTTGCTGGAGCAGCCGGCCTACCCGGCGGAGCTGGCCCGGGATCTGGAGCTGACACGGTCGAACGTGTCGAACCATCTGGCATGCCTGCGCGACTGCGGGATCGTTGTCGCAGTGCCCGAAGGTCGCCAGACCCGGTATGAGATCGCAGACCCGCACTTGGCCCGGTCGCTATCTTCCTTGGTCGAGATCACCCTCGCGGTCAACGAAAACGCCTCCTGCTTGGAGCCCGACTGCTCAGTGCCGGGTTGTCACGCCACGGAGGTGCAGGCGTGATCCTGTCCTCGGCCTTGCAGGCGATCGGCCTGTTCATTGCCACCAATATCGACGACATCATCGTCCTGTCGCTGTTTTTCGCCCGCGGAGCAGGCCAACGCGGAACCACCGCACGCATTCTGGCCGGCCAGTATCTCGGGTTCGCCGGCATCCTCGGCGTGGCTGTGCTCGTCTCCCTGGGCGCGGGAGTCTTCCTGCCCCCGCAGGCCATCCCTTACTTCGGGCTGATCCCACTGGGCTTGGGACTGTGGGCCGCGTGGCAGGCCTGGCGCGGGGACGATGATGACGACGATGCAAAGGTCGAGGGCAAGAACGTCGCCGTGTGGACCGTGGCCGGCGTAACCTTCGCCAACGGTGGAGACAACATCGGCGTTTACGTCCCCGTCTTTCTCAACGTGGGCCCGGGAGCCGTGGTCGCCTACTGCATCGTGTTCCTGGTGCTGGTGGCGGGACTGGTGGGCCTGGCAAGGTTCGTCGCCACCCGCCGACCGATCGCCGAAGTCCTGGAGCGCTGGGAACACATCCTGTTCCCGATTGTCCTGATCGGCCTAGGCGCCTTCATTCTGATCAGCGGCGGAGCATTCGGACTCTGACAAAACAGACGCAAACCCGGCCGCCCACCCGTGAGCCGCCGACTCGCTCTAACCCTTTCGGCCAGAACGCCCGATTGGTACGTCGTACGTCGCCGCCAAGAAGTAACCACAGAAGACCGCCACAAAGCGATCAAGTCCACAACTCACGCCCCGCCGCCGCCCTGTCGCATTTGACGATCCTCCATTACGACGCACCTAGAGGGGCATGGTCGGAAGGCTCCGAGCCAGTCCGGTCGTCCCGTAGATATGTCGCGCCAGCGAGTTGCGTTGAGCAGGATCATTCGCGACAGAGGACTGAAGTCATCGGTACAGGTCGCCCCAAAGTGCTGCCCATTGCTCGGGGCGAAGATCACGTGGAAGGGCTCGCGAGTTGATTTCTGCTTTCCTCAGCGTGTCTCGGATGTGGTTGCGCGGCGCTTGTGTGGCCTGCTGCACGATGCGCTCAAGGCTTCCGCCGCGGCCGGTGAATATCGCGCGCACGAACCGCTCGTACGCTTGTCGTTCCACAACGGGAATCAATGGAGTGGGGCGGCGGATGATGTGGATAATGCCGCCGTCCACGCCTGGCCTCGGATGGAAGGCCGTGGATGGCACGCGTCCGTGCAGGGCGAAAGTGAACCAGGGTGCGGTCTGAGCAGTCAGCAATGTGGAGCCCCCGACGCCGGCACGTCTGCGGGCCACTTCCCATTGGGTGAGCAGCACAGCCTGCTGCCACGTCCCGGTGGTGAGCAGCCGGCGCAGGATCGGCGTCGTGATGTGGAACGGAACGTTTCCAACGATTACCGGGGTGGTGAGCGGGTAAGCGAGGACGTCGGCCTGTTTGACCGCCACACCGGGTATGCGCTGGCGCAGCTTAGCGACCCGGTGCTCGTCGATGTCGATCGCGGTAAGCGGCCTCTGAAGGCGTGCCAGGTGCCGAGTAAGTGCGCCACTGCCGGAACCGATTTCTAGAATCGGCCCCTGCGTAGCTGCGACGATTGCGGCAATCTTTTCGAGGGTGGGGCCATGAACGAGAAAGTTCTGGCCAAGTTCGTGTCGGCCGCCATGGGTTGAACGGGGCATGATCGCGCTCCAAGAATTGAACGGGAGCGCCTCGAGAACAGGCAGGTCAAGACCGAGAAAGTGGGTACGCAGAGGTGCCGTTCCGAAACGCATGAGGTCTCTCGGACGGACGACGCGCTAAAGCGTTCAGCGAAGCGCGCCGTCAGGCGCGGCGGTCGCGAACAGCAAGCGAGTACGCCGCAGCGAACCCGCAAATCAAATTGCCCATGAATGAGAACATAGCAGCATCCGTCGGCGTGTCCACGGTCGGCGCCAAACGGACAACACGACCGGCCCTGCCGTCTCTTCTACCTACAGCTTTGCGAGACATCAGTTGACCACCCGCGCGCATGTCCATTTCGCACAGG
>NZ_JBHWOO010000306.1:0-5989 GCF_043424415.1 Luteococcus sp.
CTTCAGCGAGAGCATCAAGGAATGGGCGCTGGCCGACGGCGAGGCCAACGCGGCCGCCCGGTTGGGAGCCCTTACGCGGACTCTGCGCACCCAGCTGGTCCTCGTCGGCATCAGCCTGTCGCAGGGCGACAATGCCCAGGCCATCTTCGAGACCCTCAACTACCTCGGAGCCCCGCTGCTCGCTGCTGACCTGATCAAGAACCACCTCTTCCAGCGAGCCGAGAAGGAGCACCGCAACCTGGAGCAGCTGCACAAGAAGTACTGGGCGGGCTTTGACGGCGACGGGAATGGCGACGAGTACTGGCGGGAGAAGGTCCGCCAAGGTCGCCTCACCCGGCCCCGGATTGACCTCTTCCTGACCCATTGGCTCGTGATGAAGCTCGGACGCGAGGTGCCCAGCGATCGGATCTTCGCCGAGTTCCGTGACCGAGTCTCGAAGGATGTTGTCAACGTCGAGGACCTGATGAAGGAACTCCACACCGACGCCATGGCCTACCGGAAGTTCATGGATGCGCCACGCGGCAGCGTGGAGGAGACCTTCCGCTACCGGGTACTGGAGGTCCTCGACGCCAATGCTGTGATGCCTGCTGTCCTGTGGGTGATCGCCCATGACGTCCCCGCCGACGAGCGAAAGCTGGCCCTGGAATCGCTGGAGAGCTGGCTGGTTCGTCGGGCGATTCTTCGCCTCGGTTCCAAGGACCTGAACCACATCACGATCGACCTGATCAAGCGTCTCCGTGACGCCGAGGCTGTCCAAGCCGGCAGCGTGATCCGCGAGTTCCTCGCCGAACAGACCGCGCCCACGCGCCTGTGGCCCGATGACGCGTCCATCGTCGAACACCTGCAGACGGCCCCCTTCTACAAGCAGGCCAAGCGCAGCGTGAACCGCATGCTCCTGGAAGCGGCGGAGGAAATGCTTCGCAAGGGATCCCGGGCGGAGGAACTCTGGTGCCCGCGCGACCTCTCGGTGGAACACGTCATGCCCCAGAAATGGACCACACACTGGCCGCTGGACGGTGACGACCCGGTGGCAGCCGAACGACGGGACCTCCTGGTCCAGACGCTCGGCAACCTCACGCTGGTGACCCCGGGGCACAATTCCGCCCTGTCCAACAATGCCTGGGTCGCGGATAACGAGAAGGGAAAGCGCGACTACCTCCGTGCCAATGCTGTGCTCAAGCTCAACGCGGCGTTGTTCACGCTGGACGACTGGACTGAATCACGGATCGCAGAGCGCGGACCCAAGCTGGCGGAGTTGGTTGTCCGGGCATGGCCCCGGCCCGCAGGTGGCCCGGCCACCAAGGACTTGCTGGCGAGCCCGACGCGCCAAAAGCGCACCACCGGGGCCGGTCGTGCCGTCTATGAGATCCACGGCCCGGACTTCAAGGAGAACGACCTCACCCGTCGTGCAGCGCTACGCCTGATGATCCACCGTGCACACCAAGCCGGAGTGGGAATGGACGTCATCGGTGAGGCGGTGAGCACAGCTGGGCTCCGAAGGGTCCAAGGGCTGTTCGAAGGTGAAGAGCTGTTCCTGCAACTGGTGGCCAATTTCGGCGTCAATCCGGATTCCAGGAGTCGCTGGTTGCTCGACCAGCCGATTCACGAGGATGGTTGCACGTGGGTGTTGAGAGAAGGATGGGGACAGCACCAGGTCCACACGGCGCTGGACAAGCTGTCCGCGCTGGTGGAGGGCTTCGGCTGGTCCACCACGTCTCGCATTGCTGGCTCCGTGTGGAGCCTCCAAGACGTCATGGACGCGCTGGAGGGCTCCCCAGAACTCACCACTGTGATGACCAAACTCGCCGACGGGATCGAGGAGCTCGGCGGTCGGGCGCGCGGAACGGCCGCCCAAGAACCCTCGGTGGCACTGGGAGTTCCCGGCAACAAGGGTGAAGTCTGGCCATTCACGTTCTATGCCGGTCGGCCCGAGCGGCCGCTGTCCATCGGATTCCAATTCCGGGCCGCCCCTCTCGGCGCCGACGAGCGCTTCCTCAACCGAATCTCCCCGTTGCTGCCCAGTCTGGATGCCAACGCAGTACGAGCCTCGGACTACCGGGCATGGCCGTCGGTGGCTGTTGCCGACCTGTTGGCGGACGGGGTCCCCGAAGCCCTCGCGCAAGCCGCCGAGGAGTACTTGGGTGACGGCGACATCAGTCGCTGGTGGTGCGTTCACAACGACGGGCTCTCCGGCCAGACGCTGCAGGCAGGTGGCTTCGTCAGCCTTGGTTGGGATGAGTTGGGTGATCTCAACGCGGTCAGCGACCGCGAGGCGCTCAAGAGCCAGCTCCGCATCGCCTACCCGGGTGAGAAGGAAGGCGCCTACGTCAACTGGACGGCGATCCTCAGGAAGTTCGCCCACGACATGAAGTCCGGGGATTACGTCATCTCTCCGGTGAAGGCGAGCCGCACGGTGGACATCGGCATCGTCCGAGGCAGTTATTGGTTCGACGCCGACGCGGCGGTGCACAAGCACCGCCTGCCCGTGGAATGGCTGGCGACGGGGATCGACCGCGACGAGTTCTCCGTTGACGCGCGCCATGAAATCGGCGGGGCACTCACTCTGTTCCGGGTGAAGCGCAATGTGGCCGAGTTCGCGGACCAGGTAGCTGCCGATGCTCCGGTGGCCGAGGAATAGACGCAGACAGGGCGGAGTCCTACTGGAGCAGGCTTACCAAAGCGTCGTGCAAGCGCGTGTCGTCCGGAGACAGCCCCCGGATGACCTCATCCAGCCTTACATCGGTCTGGATGATGGCATCCACCGGGCCACTGACTCCTCGGGTTGCGAAGATGCGTGTGAAGTCGGGTTCGCCGAGGGGTTTCTTGGCGTTTTCGTTCTCCGTGCGGGCTGTCGGTCCGAAGGTAAGGAATAGATCTGATTCCCCGGCGCAGCGAAGGGTGATGCACCACTCCCACTTTCCGACGAACCTCGCCTCGGTCCCGACGATGACGTCGCGCCCCTGTGAGGTGTTCACTTGGGTGGTCAGGGTAGTCGCCGCGTACTGGCGCAGCAGCTTCTTGACCTGGGCCAGCGTCTTGCGGCCATCCTCGAATTGGCGCTTCGCATGGTCTGCCATAAGGTCAGCGAATTCCTGCGCTGCGGCCATATGGGGGCGGTATCCGTAGCGGATGGACTCTCCCGAGTCACACATGGCCTTGATGAACTCGATGCTGGCATCCGTCGACACGCGATGTGTTCCTTGCAAGAAGTGGTCGAAGAGCTGGGTGAGGAAGAAGCTCTGTTCTTGATGAGTGCGGCCCCACGTCTTGTCGGCGTTGACCTGCCTCCGGAGTTCAGTCAGCAGCTCGTCGTAGGTGATGACGACGGCCTGCTCCCAGCCGTCGCGCAGCAGGGTGAGGTCACGACGAATGCACAGGAGTACGACGACGCTGCATGTGCTGTGGGATGTGCCCAGAGCCTGGTAGCGGGCGAAGTTGTGGCCGTGCCCGTCCGAGGACAGGTAGTTCTCGATGACGACAGCCGCCGCGTCCTGTGTCAGGACGATGTCGGCAATGTCCTTGCCACTGCAGTCGGGAGATTCCCCGGCTTGGGTCGTGACCCCGGCTTCCTGAATCACGCGGTAGCCGGAGGTCGGCATCGGAGCTTCGTCACCGCGGGACTTGTTGATCTGGGTCAGAAGGATCTCTTGGAAGCACCCTCCGAGCTCATGGGTGGCGTGGGGGTCCAAGAGCCACGCGAAGACATTGGACAGTTGCTTCTCATGGGTTCCGTGGCGCATGACCCGAAAGACGTTGAAGTGCTCACCGAGACTTTTCGAGAGCATGGGGACCAGAGATCGGACCATTCCCCCGAGTGGATCCTGTTCTTGCATGGCTCAAAAGTACTGCTTCGTGGGTGGTGGCGTGATCACCTCGATTCTGACGAGCAGCTTAATTGTGCAGTGTTCTCGAGTGGTCTGGTGCTTGGGCCTGAGACGATTCGGCAATCACCCCGAAGGTGCGGGCAGTAGCTCCCGCGCCATGCAAGACAGGAACCCCCAGTGCAGAAGCCCCTACTCGTATCCGTCATCTCGGTCGCGTGCCTCGTGGGTTGTTCTTCCGGTGGATCAGAACAAGCAACAGAGAAGGCTGCTGCACCTGCTGCGGCCACCACTGCAGCTCCGAAGGAGATCGGCCATCTGGTGAAGGCAGGATTCGGGCAGGAACGCGAGTACGCATGGGCCTCCGCCATCGTCCACAACAACACCGACCAAGTGGGGCAGACCGTCACCGTCAACTTCAATGTGCTGGATGCTGCCGGTGAGATCCTTGCTTCGCAGAGTCAGGTGGAGGCCTTCTCCCAGCCCAAGGCCGACCATATTCTGGGGACGCAGGTCGAGATTCCCAAGGGCGGGAAGGCAGCCAAGGTGGAAGCCACCGTCGACGTCTCTGCCGATGGCACCTTCAGCGACAAGCCCTTCGCGATGGAGACCACCAAGCCCACCTTCGCCAAGGACGAGTTCGGTTCTGGGCAGGTGACGTTCACGCTCAGCAACCCCTACTCGTCACCCATCAAGTCGCCTCGCATCGGCGTCGCCTGCTTCGACAGTGCCGGAAAGATCATCGGCGGCGGCAGCGACTTCCCGGAGCTGGCGCCCGCCAATGGTCGAGTCAAAGTATCTGTGCGGACAATGGTGACTGGCACCCCAGCGGCATGTGATGCGCACGTCGGCAATCCGCTCGATGGCGACATCCCCGAAGGTGCGACCAGCGCCAGCGCCACGCCCGATGGGGAAGCTTCCTCAGCGGCGTCCACCGTCGGCGGACAGCAGGCCGACCAGTTCTTCAAGGGATGGATCGGCCAGTTCGGCTCGAGGGACTGGAAGGGGCAGTACGCCTCGCTCGTGAACGCCCAGAAGGACGCGATCAGCGAGAAGGCCTTCCTGGCCTGCCGTGCCGACAGCACGGAGAAGATCACGTGGAAGCGGACCTTGAGCGTCACCGACGGTGGGGTGACCAAGATCCCCGGCACCAGCGCGTCGCTGCCGTCGACCAAGGTGGTGGCCGAGCTGGAGATGGGTGGCGTCAAGGTCCCGCTCGATGTGCACCTGGTCACCGAAGACGGCCAGTGGAAATGGATGCTTGACGTCGACGGCTTCAACGAGTGCAAGGGATGATCTGATGACCAGCGAATGGTGGACACCGAACGATGCCGTCAACGCGCGAGCCGTCGAGCGCGCCCGCCAAGCCGTGAACTCCACGGAGGCAGTAGCGGACTTGGCACGCTACTACGCGGTTGACGGGGACTACGCCGGGGCAACATTCACCAGCCTGCAAAGCAATGACCCGCACAGGATCACGCCGACAGACCTGCTCGCCATCACCACCTTGTCGGTGAGCGTCTCGCCACAGGGAATCCGCCGCTTCGAAGCCAATGCTGGAGCTGAGTTCCTGCGAGACCTTGATGACAAGTGGGAACTTGGCGGCCAGGACGCCGAAGCTCATGCGGACGCGATGGGCGCCTTCTACTCCTTCGTGAAGGAGCGGCTTGGAGGCAACAAGTGGGTCACGGCCTCCAAGATCTGTGCGCGCAAGCGGCCCAAGCTCTTTCCCGTGCGTGACAACGTCGTCTGCAGCTACTTGGAGCTGACCAAGCAGGCCAACGAGGACTGGCCTGCATTCGCGGCAATCATGCGGGACAAGGAGACTGTCGACGCTCTTGCCCAGGCCGTCGCGGCCGCTCAGCGTCCCGGCGTGGACATGGGCGATGGCATTTCGATGCTGCGCCATCTCGACGTCGTGCTCTGGATGGCAGGCCTCCGCGAAGGACGCTAGTCCTGAAACTGTCAGACCCACCCGCCATGCTGTTCGCATGGAGCAACCACTGAGGTTCGGCCTGCTGCGCCCAGCCGAGACCGAGGGCGATCTCGCCTGGGCGTGGCACCTGCTGGAACGTGATCTGGACCAGGGCTTCTGGGCGCAATCGCCGTCCGGGGCCGACGGCGTGCGGGAAGGGGTCTTCCTGAAGCACTGGCTGACAGAGGCTGCC
>NZ_JBHWOO010000307.1:0-10914 GCF_043424415.1 Luteococcus sp.
GCTCTCTGTGGTGCTCCTGTGGTACCAGCGGAGTCCAGCCAACGAGCCGATGTGCCGCCGGTGGCCGGCGCGGGAGGCTTGGGGCATGGCAGAGATCCTCGGCATGGCAGCAGTCCTCGGCATCGCGTCCGTGGTGATCGCGATCCTGGCACGGGTGGTGCTCGCCATCACCCGAGGCCCCGCCCCTGGCGGTCACGACGCGGAACCGGCCGACGTCCACGAGCTCCCCGCGGCCCACCCCAGCGACCGGATGGTCCGTCGCCACTACAACCTCGCCGCCTGAGGCAACCCCCCTCGGGAGCGCGCAAGCCGGGCTCCCCCAACTGGCTCCGGCAGCCGGTCCTCGCCCCCGACGTGAGTTATGACGACTCCTATAGATTGGAGCGTGTGAGGAATTTCGCCACCACTGCCGCACTGGCGATGTCGCTGGCCCTGGCGCTCGGCGCCTGCTCCCCCACCCCGGAACCCACGCCCGCACCAAAGCCCCCCAGCGCCACCGCCACCCCTGATCCCACGGCGGCACTGCGCGCACTGGTTCCCGGTCTGCTGCCGGCTGGATCCTCCGCCGGACCCCTCGGCCCGTATGCCCCCACCCAGAGCCAGCCCCCGTCGACCGGCACGAGCCTGCGGATCGACCTCACCCGCCCGGCAGACCAGACCGTCGGCCAGTGGACCCATGCCAATGTCGGGCTCAGCTTCGAGGCCACGGAACTGGCCGACCCGCGCTGGGAGCCGGAGGGCTCGCCACTTGCCACTTTGCTCCACGGCCTGGACGGCCCTTCCCTGCGCTTTGGCGGGAACCGGGTGGACCGCAGCCTGTGGTGGACCTCCCGCCAGGAAGCCCGCCCCGCCTGGGCGACGCAGACCGTCACCCCGGCAGACCTGCAGCGCCTGGGGCGCATGGCCGAGACGGTCGACGCCACCGTGACCCTGGTACTTCCCCTGGGGCACAAGGATCCCGAGCGGGCCGCCGACATGGCGCTGCATGCCCGGCGAGCACTGGGCAAGCGCCTGTTGGGCGTCAGCATCGGCAATGAGCCCAATGGCTATGCCCTCGCCTCCCAGGAGCAGCTGCGGCTGCGCGACGACGCTTGGTCGCCCCAGCAGTGGGTGGGTGAGGCACGGCAGTACGTCACGGCCATCCACCGACGGGTCCCGGGACTACCGGTGGCCGGGCCGGGAGCCTATGACGCAACCTGGTGGCGGGCCTTCGGGGATGCCCGCCTTCCCGGCACGGTGGCGATGAGCCAGCACTGGTATCCCCTGTGGTCCTGCCCGGACCGGGTCGGTGAGCGTGATGCGCAGGCCGCCCCGACCGTCGCCAACCTCACCTCGCCTGCCTTGCACGACCGGGCCAGCGAGATGGTCCAGCGGGCGCGCCGCACCGCCGCCGGGTACGAGCTTCCGCTGTGGCTGGAGGAGGCCGGTCCCACCTCCTGCGGCGGCGCCGCCGTCTCGCGCAGCCACGCCCATGCCCTGTGGAGCGTCGACTTCCTGCTCAACGCCGCCCGCAACGGGGCCCGTCGCAGCAACCTGCACAGCACCCTGGCCGAGTGCGGCAGGGGCAACCCGATGAGCCCGGTCTGCACTCCCCCGGGCACCCGCAGCATCACCGGCACCAGCACCTTCACCGCGATGCTTTTCACCGCCCAGGTGCGTCCGGGCACCATCCGCCAGGTGACCACCAGTGATCCGGCGGTGATCGCCTACACCGTCACCTCCGGCTCCGGCACCGACCTGGTGCTGGTGAACCTGCACGACCCGGCCACCAGCCCTGCGTCCACGCTGGCCCTGACCCCGCCGAAGGGCCTGCGCGCCACCCACGGTTCGTCGCTGCGCGGGACCGCGCTGGATTCCCGCTCGGGCACCACGATGCAGCCCCTGGCGCGCCCGGGCACGCGAAAGGGCGCCGCCGGCCCGACCGTGGTCGAACCGGGCAGCGCCCTCCTGGTGCGCTTCTCGCGCTGAAACCGCGTCCTGACTGGCCTCAGACCAAGGAGGCCTCCACGATGGCGCGGTTCGCCTCCAGGTGACGCTCGTAGGCATCCAGCACGTCGTGGCAGACCTGGTCCTCGTTGTAGGAGATCAGGTCATAGGCGGCCACGCCGGGCAGGGCCACCTCGACGCGGGTGGAGGTGTCGTCGGCCTCGATCATGCGGGCACCGTAGGCCGGCGCCGGCACGCGACGAAGCCGCACCGGGTAGCGGAAGAGGGTCTCGGAGTCGGGTTCGCCGACCTCGAGCGTCATCCGCCGCAACACGCGCCGCTCGGGGACCGCCTCCTCCTCGACGACTCGGGCCAGCGCCCCGCGGTCCTCGAGTTCCATGCCCACCGCCTCCAGCGCCGGGACGACCACCTTCTCCAGGTGGCGACCGGCCTGGCGATCGGTGACGGCGCCGAAGCTCACACCCAGCCGGGTGCGCCACGAACCCGGGGCCGCGGTGCTCTCGCGTCCCACCAGCGAGGAAGTGATGGAGGCCCGGGCTGCGTCACGACGCACCCGCTCGCCCTCCAGAGCCCGGTGCAGGCCCACCATCACCATCACCATCACGAAGGCGAAGGGCAGCCCCATGATGATCGTGGCATTCTGCAGAGCAGCGATGCCGTCCACCGCCAGCATCGCGACGGTCAGCACGCCTGTGGCCACGGCCCAGAAGATGCGCAGCACCGGCTGGGCATCGCTCTCGCTGTCGGGCAGGTGGCTCGACAGGTTCGCCATCACCAGCGCGCCGGAGTCGGCACTGGTGACGTAGAAGAGCAGGCCGACGAAGGTGGCCAGCCCCACCATCACCATCGGCAGCGGGTACTGCTGCAGCAGGTGGTAGAAGCCCAGTTCTGGGCTGTCGATGGCCAGCTTCGCGAACTCCTGGTCACCACGATTGCGGATCTGGCTCACCGCGGCATTGCCGAAGATGGTCACCCACATCACGATGTAGCAGAAGGGGATGGTCAGGGTGCCCAGCACGAACTGGCCAATGGTGCGACCGCGCGAGATGCGTGCCAGGAACATGCCGACGAAGGAGGCCCAGGCGATCCACCAGGCCCAGAAGAAGAGCGTCCAGGCGCCCATCCAGTCGGCAGGGTGGTCATAGGCCATCGTGTCGAGCGTCATGCCGGGGAACATGGCGATGAAGTCACCGATGTTCATCGTCATGGCCCGCAACAGGAAGGTCGTGTCGCCGGTCACCAGCACCCACGCCGCCAACGCGATGGCCAGCAGCACGTTGAGCTGACTGAGGATACGGATGCCCCTGTCGACGCCCGTGAGCGCCGAGATCGTGGCGACCCCGACGGCCAGCACCACGAGGAGGGCCTGGGCGGTGAGTCCCTGGTCCACGCCGAGCATGATGTCCAGGCCGACGTTGAGCATGACCACGCCGATGCCGAGGCTGGTGGCCACGCCGAAGATGGTGCCTACCACGGTGGCCACGTCCACTGCATCGCCGGCCGCCCCGTTGATGCGCCTTCCCAGCAGCGGGTGCAGGGCAGAGCGCACCGCCAGCGGCAGGCCCTTGCGGTGGGCGAAGTAGCCCAGCGCCATTCCCATCAGCACATACATGCCCCAGCCAGTGATGCCGTAGTGGAACATCGTCCAGACGGTCGCTTCGCGGGCCGCCTCGAAGGTCTCGCCCTTCATCTGCGGCGGCAGCATGTACTGGCTCACCGGCTCTGCGACGGCGAAGAACATCACGTCGGTACCGATGCCTGCGGCGAAGAGCATCGAGGCCCAGGCGAAGGTGCTGAACTCGGGCCGGTCGGTGTCATGGCCCAGGCGTACCCGCGAGTGCCGGATCCCCATCACGATGACGAAGGCCAGCACGGCCGTGGCCAGGGCGATGTAGAACCAGCCGAACCAGTCCGAGATGAGGCCCACGACCCGGCCCAGGACGCGCAGGGCGTGGTTGGGAGCGCCCAGACCCCAGGCGGCGATGACGATCGTCACCAGGGCAGAGACGCCCAGCACAGGCCACTTCGGACGAGGGCGGTCCACCACCACGGCGTCGGGACTGTCGACGCCGTGGTGGTGGAGTGTGTTGACCGAGCTGCTCATGCGCTGGCTTCGGTCTGGCCGGCACGCTCCATCGACTGCATCGCGGTGGGGATGTCGTCGACGGCATTCCAGGAGGCATTGCGCGGGTCGCCCTCGGGGTAGACGGGCAGGCCAGCGCCGGCACGGTAGACCGGGACCGGCTCGGGAGCCAGCGGCGTGTTGCCGACGATCAGGTCGGCGGCCTTCTCGGCCACCATCATGACCGGGGCGTAGATGTTGCCATTGGTGATGGACGGGAAGACCGAGGCGTCGACGACGCGCAGCCCCTCCACTCCGTGCACCTTCATGGTGCTGGGATCGGTGACCGACATCTCACCGGTGCCCATGGCGGCGGTGCAGGAGGGATGCAGCGCGGTCTCGGCGTCCTTGGCCACCCAGTCGATGATCTCCTGGTCGGTCTGCACGCTCGGCCCGGGCGAGAGCTCTCCCCCGTCGAAGGCGGCGAAGGCGGGCTGGGCCAGGATGTGGCGGGCGGCCCGGATGACCTGCACCCACTCCTGCCGGTCGCGCTCGGTGGACAGGTAGTTGAAGCGGATCGCCGGGTGCTCGAAGGGGTCGGACGACTTGATCGTCACGTCGCCCACCACGTCGGAGTTCATGGGTCCGACGTGCACCTGGTAGCCGTGGTCGCCGCCGGCGGCGGTGCCGTCGTAGCGCACCGCGATGGGCAGGAAGTGGAACATCAGGTTGGGGTAGGCCACCTGGTCGTCGGTGCGGATGAAGCCGCCGCCCTCGAAGTGGTTGGATGCGCCGACGCCCGTCTTGCCGAAGAGCCACTGGGCGCCGATGATCGGGGCCTTCCAGTAGTTCAGCCACGGCGCGATGGAGACCGGCTGCACCGAGGCGTGCTGGATGTAGACCTCCAGGTGGTCCTGCAGGTTCTGGCCGACGCCGGGCAGCTCGACGCGCGTCGTCACGCCCGCCTTCTCCAGCGCGGCGGGGTCACCGATGCCGGACAGCTGCATCACCTGCGGGGAGTTGAAGGCGCCGCCACACAGGACCACCTCGCCGGCCTCGACGCTCTCGGCCTTGCGGCCGGGGGTGCGCACGTAGTCGACGCCGGTGACGCGGTTGCCGTCCATGCGCAGGCCGGTGACCTGGGCGAGGGTGACGACGTCGAGGTTCTTGCGGTTGCGCACCGGGGTCAGGTAGGCGCGCGAGGCGCTCCAGCGGCGCGAGTCCTTCACATTGCGGTCGAAGGGCGCGAAGCCCTCCTGGCGGTAGCCGTTGACGTCGTCGGTGGCCGGGAAGCCGGCCTGGCGGGTGGCCTCGAAGAAGGCCTGGAAGAGCGGGCTGCTGGCCGGGCCGCGCTCCAGGTGCAGCGGGCCGGAGCCGCCGCGCCAGTCGTCGGCGCCGGCGGTGCAGGTCTCCATGCGCTTGAAGTAGGGCAGGCAGTGCTCATAGCTCCAGTGCTCCATGCCCGGGTTGGTGGCCCACTTGTCGTAGTCGCCGGGGTTGCCGCGCTGGAAGATCATGCCGTTGATGGAGCTGGATCCGCCCAGCACCTTGCCGCGGGCGTGCTTGACGCGCCGGCCGCCCATGTGCGGCTCGGGCTCGGACTCATAGGCCCAGTCGTAGAGCGGGTTGCCGCTGGGGAACATCAGCGCGGCGGGCATGTGGACCAGCGGGTCGAGGCGCCAGTCGGCCCGTCCGGCCTCGATCACCAGCACGGAGGTCTTCTTGTCGGCCGAGAGCCGGTTGGCCATCACGGAGCCGGCGGATCCTCCGCCGACGATGACGTAGTCGTAACGCTTCATGGGTTTCCTCATTCCTTCGTTCGTACTGCTGTGTGGATCGTGCTCCAGCGGCAGCGCGCAGTGTGCGTCGCCACCGGGGTGTGGTGGCTCAGGCCTGGTCGTCGCTGAACCAGCCGGCGCGTGCCGGGGAGGTGTTGTGCCAGATGTGCTTGCTCTCCTGGTACTCGTGCAGGCCGGCCAGGCCCAGCTCGCGGCCGATGCCGGACTGCTTCATGCCGCCCCACTCGGCCCCCGCGACATAGGGGTGGTAGTCGTTGATCCAGATGGTCCCGTGGCGCAGGCGCTTGGCGACGCGCTCGGCGCGTCCGGCGTCCTGGCTCCACACCGCACCGGCCAGGCCGTAGATGGTGTCATTGGCGATCGCCACGGCGGCGTCCTCGGCGGCCTCGCGGGTCTCGCCGCTGAAGGTCTCGACGGTGAGCACCGGCCCGAAGGACTCGTCCTGCACGCAGCTCATCTCGCTGGTGCAGCCGTCTAGGATGGTCGGCAGGTAGTAGAAGCCCTTGTCCAGCTCGGGATCGGCGGGGCGCTCGCCGCCCACCAGGAGCTTCGCGCCCTCGGCGATGCCGGCCTCCACATAGGCCTCGACCTTCTCGCGGTGCTGCTTGCTGATCAGCGGGCCGGTCTCGGCCTGCTCGTCGAAGGGGCCGCCCAGCCGGATCTGGCGGGCACGTCGCACCAGTTCGTCGACCACCTGGTCGTGCACCGACTCCTCGACCACCAGGCGGGTGCCGCCGGAGCAGACCTGGCCGGAGTCGAGGAAGACGGCCGTGAGCGCATTGTCGATGGCCGCGTCCATGTCGGCATCGGCGAAGATGACATTGGGATTCTTGCCGCCCAGTTCGAGGGCGACGCGCTTCACCGTGGGGGCGGCGGCGGCCATGATGCCGCGACCGGTCTCGAGTCCGCCGGTGAAGCTGACCAGGTCCACGTCGGGGTGGCTGGTCATGGTGGCGCCGACCGTGGCGCCGGGGCCGAGCACCAGGTTGGCCACGCCCTTGGGCAGGCCGAGGCGATCCAGTGCGTCGACCAGCCAGATGGCAGTGGACGGGGTGAGTTCGCTGGGCTTGAGGACGAAGGTGTTGCCGGCAGCAAGGGCCGGGCCGACCTTCCAGGAGGTCTGCAGCAGCGGGTAGTTCCACGGGGTGATCAGGGCGCAGACGCCGACGGGCTCGGTGACCACGCGGGAGCTGATGCCGGGCATCCCCGGGTCGACGACGCGTCCGGCCTCGGCCGCGGCCAATGTGGCGAAGTGGCGGAAGACGCTGATGATGTCGTCCATGTCGAGGCGGGCCTCCACCATGCGCTTGCCGGTGTCGAGGGCCTCCAGGCGGGCGACCTCCTCCTTCTCCTCGGTGAGCAGGTCGGCCAGGCGGTGCAGCAGCAGGCCGCGCTCGGGGCCAGGGGTGCTGGGCCAGGTGCCCTCGTCGAAGGCGGCGCGGGCGGCGGCGATGGCCAGTTCGGCATCGCGCTCGTCGCCCTCGGCGACGGTGGCGACGAGTTCTCCGTCGGCCGGGCAGTGGATCTCGCGGGTGGCGCCGGATGCGGCGTCCTGCCAGCGTCCGTCGATGTACAGCTGGGGCATGGCTCTCCTGGGATCGGCGGTCAGGGGGTGCCGACGTCGCTCGCCGACCCCTCGACAGTAACGGTCGTTTCAGGAAAACGCACGTTACACTCACTCCATGACCGCCCATACGCCCGCGCGGACCCCCGTGCGCGAGCGCCTCCTGGACGCCGCCGACGAGCTCTTCTTCCAGGTGGGCGCCGTCGCCACGCCGGTGGACCGGATCCTTGCCCAGGCAGGGGCCTCCCCCGCGAGCCTCTATGCCCACTTCGGCAACAAGGACGGGCTGCTGGAGGCAGCGCTGGAGCGGCGCCTGGCCGAGTGGACCGAGGTGTGGGATGCGGCCATCGAGGAGGCCTCGGACGACACGGGCCGACTGCTCGCCGTGTTCACCGCCCTACGCAGCTACCAGACCGACCGGATGACCGAGCGCTGGTGTGCCTTCAGCGGCACAGCGGCAACGCTGCCCCACCCCACCGAGGGCATCTCCCGCGTCCTGCAGCAGGAGACCCAGCTGCTGCGCGAGCGTCTGGTCCGGCTTGCCACCCCCGTTGGCGGCGAGCGTTCCCCGGAGCTGGCAGAGGCCCTCATGGTCACCTACTGCGGAACGCTGGCCATGATGCTGCGCCAGCCCTGGGAGCTGGCCATCGACCAGGGCGAGGCCACGGCCCGGTTGCTGGTGGCCTGGGTGGCGACGCGGGAGCGAACGCACTGACCATTTGGTCGGACGCAATCCTGCGACCGCATGCGTACCGAGCCATGACCGGGACTCCACCACCTCTTCGAGCGGGCACCTTGGTGGCCCGGGGACCCTCACTCCCCGAAGTGAGCCCCCCGGAAGGTCCGGTCAGTGCAGGGCATCCAGGGCGGAGCCGTCACCCACCGATGCGCGGCCGATGACCGAGAGCGTCCCGTCGGTCTCCAGAAACACCGCCGCCACGACATCGAGGCCGCCGAAACCGCTCGAGCGCACCGCCTGGTTCACCTCCCGTGGAGTGAGCCGCGCCTGGAGAAGCGACTCCTCCAACAGTTCACCATTGCGCACCACGACCACCGGCTCTGCCCTGATGACCCCGTCACGGCCCGGATGGCTCGAGGTCCACCGCGTGAGCAGGACCTGCAGCCCAATGAGGGTCACCAGCGCGAGCAGCCCCGTGACCGCCTGCGGCCCGGGATGGGTGATGACACTGGCGAGGAGGGAACCGACCGCGACGGTCACCACCAGATCGAAGGCGTTGAGCTTGGACAGCACCCGTGGGCCCGCTAGGCGCAGCAGGCCGACGACCACCACGTAGGCCAGCACAGTGGTGAGCAGGATGCACAGCATCATGGAAGAGCTGGGCATGATCGCACCTTCTCGTCGGTCGGCCGCACACGTCAGAGTCGTGGCGGGGCTGCGCATCCCCGCAGCTACCATGACCGTACCCCTGCCCAACTGCCCCCACACCCAGGAGGCCCCGTGTCCACGACGATCACCCCGAAGCAGACCATCGCCCAGGAGCTCCCAGACGCTCACGGGAAGCGGACCGCCAACATCAGTGGCGGCACGCGGTGAAGGGGCTGCCACCGGTGACTGCCAATGGCATCCTCGCCGGACTCGCCGTCGTCCTGTTGGGGTGGATGGTCGCGCATCTGGCCCGAGCCACGGTCGCCCACCTCCTGGTCTGGAGGCACCGCAGTCCCAGCTCTGCCGCCGTCTTCGGCCGCCTCACCGGATGGGGCGTGATATTCCTCTTCGTGGGCGCCGGGTTGACGATCACCTTTCCCAGCATCCGACCCGTCGACGTGCTGGGCGGGGTGGGTGTGGTGTCGATCGCCGCCGGTATCGCCTTCCAGACCGTCCTGGGAAACATGTTCGCTGGCATCATCCTGGTCAGCCGCGACAAGTTCCGCATCAGCGACCAGATCGCCGTTGGGGACCACGCCGGCAGCATCGTGCGCATCGACATCACATCCACCACTCTGCGCACCTATGACGGTCGGCTCGTGGTGGTCCCGAACGGAGTCCTGCACTCCAAAGTGGTCACCGTGCAGACCGGTTTCGAACACATCCGTACCACAGTGGCGATCGACATCGACGACGCCGCGGACCTCGAGCTTGCCCGAGGCGTGGCGGTGGCGGCCATGCGCCAACTGCCCTCGGTGCTCGACGAGCCGGCCCCCGATGCCTTGCTGGCAGAGGTGGGCACCACGACGGTACGCCTGGAGTTGCGCTTCTGGTCGGGAGCACTCCAGCTCGAGGCCAGAGCAGCCCGCCACGACGTCATCCTGGCGGTGCTGACGGCCCTTCGCACCCACGGGGTGAAGACTGGATCGGACGTCCTCGTGATCGAGCCCGGCCCCAGCGCCCGCCAGCTGCTGGAGGACTGCTCCCACGCTCGTAGCGCCTAGCCCAGCCATAGGAAGAGCTGCTGCATCGCCTGGTGGTCCTCGTCGCGCACCTCATGGTCGGGATCGTGCTGGAGCCGCCACAGTGTGCTTCCCCTCGGACTCCACGAGCTCAGGCAAAGCCAACTCACCGGTCGCGGGGCAGGCCCTTCGCAGAGGCATCCGCCCCCGAAATCTCCTCGTGCGACAGGTCACGGAAGTCCTTGGGCACGGAGACCTGGCCGGCCCGCATGGCACTGCGGCTCATCATGTGCGAGGCCACGGGCGTGGTGAGCAGCTGGAAGACCGCCACCAGCACGAGCATCCCCACGTCGAGGCCGGAACGCATCCCCAGGCCGGTGCCCAGCAGCACCAGCACCAGGCCCAACACCTGTGGCTTGGTCGCCGCATGCATCCGGCTGAGCAGGTCGGGGAAGCGGGCCAGACCCACCGCCGCGCACAGGCACAGCAGGGAGCCGGCCAGCAGCAACAGTGCGCTGAACAGGTCGAGCAGCTGCCCGGTCATCGCCCATCCCTCCGTCGTGCCCCGCCCGGTTCGGCCGGCAGGCCGGGGGCGGCCACGGTCGTTTCGTCCTCGTCGATGTCGCGCGCCACGAAGCGCGAGATCGCCACCGTCGAGATGAAGCCGAGCAGGGACAGGCTGATCAGGATGGGCAAGGTGCTGGAGTGGTCACTGATGACCGCCTCCAGGCCGAGTGTGCAGACCAGGGTGGCCACCAGCACGTCATTGGCCAGCGCCCGGTTCAGCACCGTGGGGCCCACCACGATCCGTGCCACGGCCAGCAGCGCAGAGATGGTCAGCACCACGACGCTGAGCACGTGCAGGACGTCGATCACCGCCTCGAGACTCATCGGTCCCCCTCCTGATTGTCCTGGCCTGCTTGGTCGTGCTGGTCATCCAAGGGCGTGGGACGCACCTCCAGCGCCGCGGCGACACGCCGCTCCAGCGCCCAGATGTTCTCCCGTTCCCGCCGGAGCTGGTCCTCGTCGGTGATGTCAAGCACGTGGATGGTCAGGATGCTGGTCTCGGGGTGCACGTCGATGACGACCGTGCCAGGCACCAGCGAGGTGAACTCGGCGATGATGGTGCGTCGCAGGTCATCGTGCAGGTGCAGCTGCACGTCCACCAGGCTGCCCCGCCCCACCGGGCGGGG
>NZ_JBHWOO010000308.1:0-14286 GCF_043424415.1 Luteococcus sp.
CGCAGCCGCCGCCTGATCGGCGCAGCGCGACAGCCTCCCACTGACTCCCGCCAATCTTTGCACCAGAGCCGGGTGCTTTGACCTGGCGGCCCCGTTGCTTGCGCCCATCCCATGCCAAGTCCATCGTTTCCCTGTCCTCAACACGATCGAGCGAGTCGCCAACGAGCTCGCGGAACGGGAACTCTTCGGGATCGAAACGGATGTGCCCGTATCGGTCGTGGCTACGCATGCTCGGGTCCGGCTGGGTAATCACGAATAGTCTTCCGTCGACGTCGACGGTGAAGTCTCCTCCGTTCTCAGTCACGCGGCGGATACTCACCTCACCCGGAGGGCCTAGGTCACAACGCACGATCTCTGCCGGGCATGTGATCCAGCAGCCGCCGCTGTCGGCATGAAGCTGTCGACTTCCGCCGTAACTGGAGTGTTCCCGCTAAAGTGGCCACTGAAATTAAGCAGCGAGTTCGTATATGTCTCTGAATCCTAGTTCAAACTCGACCGGTGTCAAATAGCCCAGTGTGGAATGCCGCCTCACCCTATTGTAGTACTCCTCAATCCAAGTGAATGTGCTCTTTGTGAGTGCTTTAAGAGTGGGCCACGGGCGAGTGTGAACGAGTTCCTTCTTGAAGCTCGCGAAGAATGATTCCGCGACCGCGTTGTCGAAACATATTCCAGTACGTCCCAGTGATCGCCGGATATTGTTTTTTGTGCAGTATTTGTCGAAGTCTCCGGACGTGTATTGAGTTCCGCGATCGCTGTGAAATATCACTTTCCCGGGCGGTCGCCGGCGAGCGATGGCCATATCCAGTGCGTCGGTGACCAGGTCGGTGCGCATGTGGTCGGCCACGGCCCATCCGACGACCATTCGGGAGTGCAGATCGATGACGGTGGCCAAGTACGCCCAGCCGTTCCATGTCCGCACGTAGGTGATATCGCCGCACCACTTGGTGTTCGCCTCTGCCGCCGTGAAGTCGCGGCCAATGAGGTCAGGTGCAGCAACAGGGTCGTCGCCAGCGACGGTGGTGCGCCTCCATGCCTTCGGGTGGCGGCCTTCCAGACCTGCGGCCTTCATCAGGCGCCACACCCGCTTGTGCGATACCCGGTGGCCGCCGGCGGCAAGCTCCGCACGCATACGACGAACACCGGGGCGGCCATTGAGGCGCCCATAGAGGCTCTCGATCAGCGTGGTCAGCTCGTCGTCCCGCAGGTCGCGAGCTGAGCGCGACTTGCCACGCCACTTGTAGTAGCCAGAAGTCGAGACGCCGAGTTGAGCACACATGAACGTGACCGGATAGGAATCGGATTCAGCCCAGTCCGCGATAGCCGCGAATTTCACCGCGGGTCTTTCGCGAACCAGGTCGCTACTTTTTTTGCGAACTCCACCTCCATGCGGGCGTGCTTCACTTCTTCACGAAGGCGCTCGAGTTCCGCCCGCTCGTCCTCATTCAACGGGCGGTCAGACTCGCCGTTTCCCTCATCTCGGGTCTTCTTCACCCATTTCCCCAATGTCATCTCGTGAACGCCGATACTGCGTGCAACTTCAGCGATCGCACGACCGTCATCGATAACCAAACTTACCGCGTTGGCCTTGTACTCGGCAGTGAAGTTCCGACGAGTCGATCCCATAATCCGCTCCCTCCATCTCGGGGGAACTCACCGCTCATCTCGGAGTGTCCACCAAGACGGGAACGGTCCAAACCGGGCGGCTCAACCGGCGGTTCGAATGCCAACGGCAGTACGTACTCGGTCAGTCTGGAAGAAGCGTGGGAGCGGTCCAGGTGCAGCAGGACGGGGGCGGAGTCGTCCATGACCCACAAGTCAGCGCCGTGCGCTGCGACATCGCCGGCCTGGAATCGATACGAATCGTCGGCAACATCGTCCAAGTCGAGATCGACCAAGACGCCGCTTTCTTCTATCTCGCCGTGCTCGGCGAAGTGGAACCACTTCGGCCAGTATCGATCCGGCGACGCACCTAAGTCAGTCAGCCGTTCGGTCCCCGGCACGTAGTCGTGCGAGTTGCCGGTTCTCCTGGCTTGGCGCTCGACAAGTTGGAGCCGACGCACTCTGCCCGTGACCACGCCCGGCCGGCCCGGCACTGAGTGGTGAAAGTTAGGCGTGAGGAAACCGGTCACATGCGTCAAACCGGCAGCCGGGCGGTGGTGGTGCCACGTGGCGGTCCACCCGTTACCGGTGACCTCGAACGGCCACCGTAGGGTCTCGTCCCGCTCTTGCCAGGGGGCCTGTCCGAACTTGGGCTGCACCGTGACGCGGTAGGTGGTCGTACCCGGCCTGCTGGCAACCGCTGATGTGACCAAAGAGAGTCTGACGCTGACGACATCGCCTACATGAAGCGGGCGGAGAGTTCCGTCTTCGAAAATTTCATGGCCCACGAGCACTTGAATAACTCGGGCCGTGCTTCCGGAATTCATTGATGAGCCCCACGCACTAGGCGGACCGGTGGGCGAAGCCACCGGGCGCGAGGTTACCTGTGGCGGGAACGTATCACGCTCACATCAGCAGAGGTTGGATACGCCCCGACTAAAGCCGTGCAGGCGAGCCCCGCCTCTCTCCGCCGCAATGCGTAGATGACAGATCCCTGCAGGCCGTACGACATCCAAGTGAGAAACCGACACGGTGGCTGAGGGCCGACACGGGGTCGATTACACGCTCGTCACCGTGCTCACCTGACCCGCCAACCAAACCTGCGAGAACCCGCCAAACGAAGTTGAAGGTCACACCATCGGCGCTGTGTCGCAGGGTG
The DNA here is from genome assembly GCF_043424415.1 of Luteococcus sp. Classification (NCBI taxonomy): domain Bacteria; kingdom Bacillati; phylum Actinomycetota; class Actinomycetes; order Propionibacteriales; family Propionibacteriaceae; genus Luteococcus; species Luteococcus sp. Next base: position 2,759 of record NZ_JBHWOO010000308.1, read on the forward strand.
TGTTTTGCTATTTATGAAACGTCGTCCCGTTGGGTCTAGGGTGTATTGATACATCTGCTCGGCGAAAGGGTCTTCTGGTGGCTGATCGGATCGGGACATTGCTTGACCGTTCGGGTGACGGTGGCGAGGAGGTGCTCATCGTCAGCCGCGGGAAGATGCGGACTCGGTTCCGTCGCCGAGACGAGTTGTACTGGAGCCTTCGGGTGGAGTCAACGGACTCGGAGAACATCGTCGAGGGGAAGCCAAAGCCGGATCCGACGTCGGTTCGCCGGGCCTCGCGTCCACGCGGTCAGCGGGTGGCGTATGTGCGGGTGTCGGCCGCCGATCAGAACGAGGCGCGTCAGCTCGAGGCGGTGGGGGAGTGCGACCGGGTCTACGTCGAGAAACAGTCCGCTCGCTCGCGTGCCGATCGCGTGAAGCTCGAAGAGTGCATTAGGTATCTCCGGGACGGTGACGAGCTGGTGGTCGCGTCAATGGACAGACTCGCTCGTTCCCTGGTCGATCTCAAGCAGATCGTTGGTGAGGTCACTGCCAAGGGCGCGAGTGTGGAGTTTGTCCATGAACGGGCTACCTACGCCGCCGGCGCCCAAGATCCTCGAGCCGATCTGATGCTTTCGCTGCTCGGGGCGTTCGCCGAGTTCGAGCGGGCCATCATTCGTGAACGTCAGGCCGAGGGCATTGCCATCGCTAAGGCGAAGGGCAAGTACAAGGGTCGTAAGCGAGTCCTGACCGCCGAGCAGGTCGACAAAGCCCGGGCCCGCATCGAGGAAGGGGAGGGGCCATCAGTGATCGCCCGCAATCTCGGAGTTGGCCGATCCACGCTCTACCGCGCACTACAGCGCGTTGAAGCGGGCGGGCGTGGACGCACCAGCCACTGACCCCCGCCCTGAAGATGGTGGGTATCGCTAGCCACAGCAGCTCGACCGCCGAGATTCGGCACTCGGGAGGGACCGCGGTTCTTGCTGACCTTGCGCAGTTTCTCCAGGCACGAGTCAGTGCAGCCGGAAGCCGGACGGGCCACCTATCCGACGCTGTCCCGGTGTGCCGGTGCTGTGGAACTGGCCGTGGTCTTGTGGTCACGCGGAGCAGTGCCCGGGGCAAGGATCGCTAGCAAGACTGCGGCTGCGGCGGTGAGGATTGCCAACGTAAGTGTGGCCTGACTGCTGCCGTTGACAAATGCCTCTTTGGCGTAGTCGACCAATGGTTGCGCCATTGGTCCGGCTTGTGCGGCGATCTCTAGGGCGGCGGCCAGGGAGTCGGAGACCGGACCGCGGGCAGGTTCGGGTAACTGAGGCAGGGCGGGTTGGATGTGGCGGGTGTATCCGGCGGCCAGCACACTGCCGGCCACTGCGATCCCCATCGCAGCGCCGATCTCGCGGGCCGCATCGTTGACTGCGGCGGCGACCCCGTGTTTGCTCTCCGGAGTTTCGGCGATGATCGCGTAGGTCGCTGGGGCTGTGCATAGTCCGAGCCCTGCGCTCATGATCAACAGCGGCCATAGCAGGTCGAGGTAACGTGCGTCGACGGTCATCCGGCTGACCAGCATCAGGCCAACTGCGATGGTCGCCAGACCGGCGACGGTCATCACTCGTAGTCCAAATCGCTGTGACAGTCGGGGGGCGATCACCGAGATCACGATCAGGGGGACCGTCATCGGCACCAATCCCAACGCCGAGGCCAGCGGTCCGTATCCCAGGATCAGTTGCAGGTACTGCACCAGGAGTAGGAATACCCCGAAAGTGACCAAGAATTGGATGGCCACCGACAACGAGCCGGCGCTGAAGCCGCGCTTGGCGAACAACCGAACATCCAACAAGGGGGCCGAGGATCGCAGCTCAATCAGGATAAAAAAGGCTGTCGCCAACATACCGGCCCCGGCGCTGGCGAGAACGATCGGGTCGGCCCAGCCCCGCGCGGGAAACTCGATCGTGGCGAATACGATTCCCGCAACCGCGACTGCAGCTGCCGCCGCGCCCACCCAGTCCACGGGAGGGTGATCATGCTGGCTGGACTCAGCGATCGTGCATGCCAGCGCGGCCAGTAGGGCTCCCGCTGCGGTCAGTCCGACAAATACCGACACCCACGACCAGCGCTCAAGCAGCACCCCGGCGCCGAGGATGCCTAACACTGCTCCGGAGCCGGCGACTCCAGCCCACACACCTACTGCTCGGCCGCGATGAACGGCGGCGAAACCAGCAGTCAGAATCGATAGCGTCGAGGGCATTACCAGTGCAGCGCCCGCCCCGGCAATCGCTCGCGCAGCGATCAACCAGGCCGGGTCAGACAGCAGCAGGGGAAGTGCGGATGCCATGGTGAATATCGCCAGGCCTATTACGAGAACTGCGCGTCTGCCATAGCGGTCACCGATCGCTCCAGCGGGCAGGACCAGGCACGCCAGTACCAGCGTGTAGCCGTCGACGATCCAGGTCAGCTGGGCTTGCGTCGCTCCAGTCTCTACCGCAATCTCCGGTAATGCCGAATACAGCGCGGCCATGGCCGCGACCACCAACGCCACGGCTAGGCACGACACCGTGAGCATCCACCATTCGGCTCGGGTCCACCGGGATGACTCGGTGATGGTCTGTTGGGGTGAGTGCATCGCCGGCCCCTTGCTGTGAGATGATCGGTCTTGGTCTGAGACAAGTAGTATCACAGTATCCGGCTGGCTGGACAGGTTAGCTTGGACGAGAAGTGACCGTCGGCCGAAGGGGAGAGCGTGAACGACTGGAGTGCTGACCGGCCCGCTACGGACGACGATCAGCTCGATCCGCGACTGCTGCGCTCACGAAAACGATTGCTCGACGCTGCCACGCATCTCCTGAGCACTGGCGGTGTAGAGGCGGTTACCGTCGAGGCGGTCACTCGAATGTCAAAGGTTGCGCGGGCCACGCTCTATCGGCATTTCGGCGGGACCGCCCAGTTGCTTGCGGCGACCTTCGAGCGGCTGTTGCCTCGCGTCGAGGTCTCTGCCGACAGTGGGTCGGTACGAGACCAACTCATCGCGCTTCTCACGGCCCAAGCCGACCTGATTGACCAGGCGCCGCTGAACATTACGACTCTGGCTTGGCTGTCAATCGGATCAGTCGGCGGCGATCCTGCCGATTCGGCCGCGATCACCTCACTGCGCAGTCGAGTCATCGAGGAGTACCGGCAGCCTTTTGACCACATCCTCACACAGCCTGACGTACAGGCGCAGCTCGGCAACATCGACACCACCTTCGCGATTGTTCAACTCCTGGGCCCCGTCGTGTTCGCTCGCCTCACTGGGCTCTGCACGGTCGACCACGACGGATGCGTGCAACTTGTTGATGATTTTCTTGCTGCCCGCAAGCAGGGAGACAAACCCATCCCGGCCGAGTTCGGCCACGATCTGAACCGCCCAGGCGCCGTCGGCGGACCTTGCTGAATCAAGGCGGTCCTTGTTGTTCGATAGGTGGGACCGCTCGCCGCCGAGGTCGCCGACTCGGAGGTGGCCTCCCGCGGCGGTGAGTTTGGCCTAAGTCCTCGAGTTTCTCTGTGACTGCAAAAAGTGTTCAACCTCGACCGCGATGAACAGGGCAGTGGCAGTAATAACAGTCCGGCCCTCTGCATCCTCCATCGTGGACCTAAGGTCCAATTTCCGGCCATCGCGAGACCGAACTGCACGCGCAGGATGTACGGGGTGTCGAGTAATGCTGGCGCAAGATAGTCGAGCGCGAGACGGCGCGTCACGGCGAGCTCGCCGACCGAATACAGCAAGAAGCCGAATAGGTCGTCAATCACGGTCGCTACCGCGCCGCCGTGTGCAATGCCGGGTGCCCCAACGTGACGCTGGTCGAACTGGTGGTGTGCGACGACGCCGTCTCCGTCACGCCGTACCGAGAGGAAATGTCCATTCGGGTTCTCTGGTCCAGTCGCGCCCACCACGCCTACTGATCAAGTGCCGGGTTGCGAGGTGTCGAGTTCCCGGCTGTGGCCCGGCCAAGACGCCATGGCGCACGGCTTCCTTTACGCCGACCCTGGGAGTGGGGGCGGGTTTGGGTTCCGGCTGATTTTTATGTGCTTCGCAGAATTTGCGAATGTGTCGCAGGAAATGCGAATCCTGATGAAGGACCGCAGGTCAGAGCAGTAGTTCGCATACTGTCTGCGGCCCGGGTTCGCCATGTCGGACAGACCTCGGATCATCTGCGCGATGCGCACCTGCTCGCAGGTCAGGCGCAGCCCGAGTTCGAACGAGCTGCGAGCCATTCGGGGAGGTGTCGAGTTCGCACAATCGACACCTCGACACCTTTTACTTGTCATAACGTCTGGTTATCGGCCGTGGTGTACGTGCCATAGATGGGTGGGCATCCAGCCACCTGCATTCTGGCAGCGACTCACTTTCGCGGGCTGCAGCTGCGTGGTCCGCGTAGCGACTCCGGCTGGATCGCCTACTGGTGAAACCGGCTACCGCTCCGGGTGGCCTCAGGTTAGGTCTAGGAAGCGGCGTAGGTCGACGAACGTCTCGTGCACGACTGAGTAGTGCGCCCACTTGCCGCGCTGGTCTCGGGTCAGGAGTCCTGCGTCGACGAGTTTCTTGAGGTGGTGGCTGATCGTGGGCTGGCTGATGTCGACCACGTCGAGCAAGTCGCACGCACACACCGACTCGCAGCCTTGCGCGGCGATGTGGGACAGCAGCCGCAGGCGTGTCGGGTCTGCCAGTGCTTTGAGCGTGCGCGCCATCTGATCTGCGGTCTCGGCGGTGATCGGAGCTGACGACAGGGGGCAGCACTCGTTCTGCGTCCGAGCCGGAAGGACGTCGTTTGCTGAAGTCATTTCCTCGATCACCTCACCTCGAACAATACATTGACACATGCCGATATGTGAGCATAGCCTCCAGCATAGACGTTCATCGATATGAGGGAGTTTCGTGCCAATGAGCACCACCACAGCCCGGGCTGTTGCGCCGGTCGCCAAGAAGATGTCGTTTCTCGACCGCTACTTGGCCGCATGGATTCTTGTGGCCATGGCGGCCGGTCTGCTGCTCGGGCGCTTCGTCCCGGGCCTGGATGCCGCTTTGGACTCGGTGAAGATCGGCGGCATCTCGGTGCCGATCGCGGTCGGCCTGCTGGTGATGATGTATCCGGTCCTGGCGAAGGTGCGCTACGACGAGACCCACAGGGTGACCGGCGACCGGAAGCTCCTCACGTTGTCGCTGATCCTGAACTGGGTCCTCGGGCCGGCGTTCATGTTCGCGTTGGCGTGGATCTTCCTGCCGGACCTGCCGGAGTTTCGTACCGGGTTGATCATCGTGGGCCTGGCGCGGTGCATCGCGATGGTGTTCATCTGGAATGACCTGGCGTGCGGGGACCGGGAGGCCGCCGCGGTGCTGGTCGCGATCAACTCGGTGTTCCAGGTCGTGGCGTTCGGCGCCCTCGGATGGTTCTATCTCCAGCTGCTGCCCTCCTGGCTGGGGTTGGAGACCACCTCGGCGCAGTTCTCCGTGTGGTCCATCGTGATCTCCGTGCTGGTCTTCCTCGGCATCCCCCTGCTGGCCGGTTTCCTCACCCGCGTGTTGGGGGAGAGGGCGAAGGGACGCCAGTGGTACGAGGAGACCTTCCTTCCCCGGATCGGCCCGTGGGCGCTGTACGGGTTGCTGTTCACCATCGTGTTGCTGTTCGCGATGCAGGGCGAGGCGATAACCTCGCAGCCGTTGGACGTGGCCCGGATGGCCGTGCCGCTACTGCTGTACTTCGTCCTGATGTTCTTCTTCAGCTGGTTCGTCTCCAAGGCGGTGGGGCTGAACTACGCCAAGTCGACCAGCGTCGCCTTCACCGCCTCGGGCAACAACTTCGAACTCGCGATCGCGGTGTCGATCGGCACCTTCGGTATCGCCTCGGGCCAGGCCCTGGCGGGTGTGGTCGGCCCGCTGATCGAGGTTCCTGTTCTGATCGGGCTCGTCTACGTCGCGCTCTGGGCTGGCCCCCGACTGTTCCCGGGAGATCCAACCCTTCCGCCACCTCGCACGGACCCGGCCCGCAACACCGAAGGAGCCCGGTCATGACCAGCACTCCCAGCGTGTTGTTCGTGTGCGTCAAGAACGGCGGCAAGTCCCAGATGGCGGCCGCGCTCATGCGCCTGCACGCCGGGGAGGCGATCGAGGTCCACTCCGCGGGCACCCGGCCCGGTTCCGCGGTCAACGCCCTAGCCGCGGAAGCGGTCGCCGAGCTCGGCGCCGACATGTCCGACCAGACACCCACGGCCATCGACTCCGAGCTGCTTCGGCGGGTGGATCGCGTGATCGTTCTGGGAGAGGAAGCCCAGGTCGAACCGGTCGACGGGATGGCGGGCACGATCGAGGTGTGGGATACCGATGAGCCCTCCGCCCGCGGAATCGAGGGGATGGAGCGGATGCGGTTGGTCCGCGACGACATCGACCACCGAGTACGCGATCTGCTCGCAGAGATCACCAATGGCAAGCCATGCGTGTTGTTCGTCTGTGTCCACAATGCCGGGCGTTCCCAGATGGCCGCCGGCTACCTCTCGCATCTGGCGGGGGACCGGATCGAGGTCCTCTCCGCCGGTTCGCAGCCAGCCGAGCAGCTCAATCCCGTCGCGGTGGAGGTGATGGCAGAAGAAGGCATCGACATCACCACCGCCACACCGAAGGTGCTGACCACCGACGCGGTCAAGGCCGCCGACGTGGTCATCACGATGGGCTGCGGAGACACCTGCCCGGTCTTCCCGGGAAAGCGGTACGAGGACTGGGAACTGGCCGATCCAGCCGGTCAGGGCAAGGACGCTGTCCGCCCGATCCGCGACGACATCAAGCGGCGCATCACCACCCTGATCGCCGAACTGGCACCGAAGGAGAACACCCAATGAGCACGAACTTCAACGAGCTTCCGGTAGTAGTCATCGGCGCCGGCCCCGTGGGGCTGGCCACGGCCGCGCACCTGCGAGAACGGGGTCTGACCCCGTTAGTGCTCGAGGCCGGCGCCACCATCGGCGCCGCTATCGAGCAGTGGGGGCACACCCGCCTGTTCTCGCCCTGGCAGTACGACATCGACAGCGCCGCCCGACGCCTACTCGAGCCCACCGGCTGGACCGAGCCCGACCCGGACGCTCTGCCCACGGGGCACGAGCTGATCAAGCACTACCTGGCCCCGCTCGCCAAGCTCCTGGGCGACGATGTCATCCGCACCGGCGCCCGCGTGGTGGCGGTTTCCAGAGAAGGAATCGACAAGACCCGCTCGGCGGGCCGCGAGCAGACCCCGTTCCTGGTCCGAGTCCAGGCCGCTGATGGCGCCGTGACCGATGTGCGGGCCCGCAGCGTCATCGACGCCTCCGGAACCTGGGGCCAGCCCAATCCGCTCGGTCGCTCCGGTCTACCCGCACCCGGTGAGAACGCGGCGATCGACAAGGGCCTGATCACCGCGCCGCTTCCGGCCGTGACCGGGTCAGAGCGCGACCGGTTCGCCGGACGTCACGTCCTGGTCGTGGGGGCCGGACACTCGGCCGCCAACACCCTGCTCGACCTGGTTGACCTCGCGAAGCAGGACCCTGCCACGCGGATCAGCTGGGCGGTGCGCACCCCTGAGGGGTCGAGCGTCTACGGAGGCGAGGACCGCGACGAGCTGGCGGCCCGCGGAGCGCTCGGCACCCGCCTGCGCGAAGCTGTCGAGTCCGGTGTGATCGAGGTCCACACCTCCTTCGCCATCACCGAATTCACCCCGAAGACCGACAATCTGACCGTGCACGCCAGCACCCCACAGGGTCCCACTCGACTTGAGGTGGACCTACTCGTCCCGGCCACCGGATTCCGCCCCGACCTGTCCATCCTGTCCGAGCTTCGGCTCGCTCTCGACCCGGCCGTGGACGCTCCGTATCAGCTCGGGCCGCTGATCGATCCGGAGTTCCACTCCTGCGGAAGCGTGGCACCGCACGGCGAGAGCCTGCTGGCGCATCCCGAGACCGGCTTCTACATCGTGGGAATGAAAAGCTACGGCCGGGCACCAACGTTCCTCATGGCCACCGGATATGAGCAGGTCCGTTCCATCGCCGCCGCACTCGCCGGTGACCGGGCCGCCGCCGATGATGTGCACCTCGACCTGCCCGAGACCGGAGTCTGCTCCACCGACCTCGGTGGCTCGTGCGATGCACCGGCAACCCCACAACTGATCTCGCTCGGCGCCACCACCTCCACCTCTTCCTGCTGCTGAAAGGTCCCCGCCATGACTATCGACGCACCCGAATTGGACGTCCACGTCCTGCAGCGCACGGCCGCTGACCTCGCTCGAACGTACGAGGGCATGTTCTCGGCCGAGACCATAGAGCGGTACGTCTTCGAGTCCTACACCGCGCTGGCTCGCACGGCGACGATCAAGCGGTATCTCGCGGCGCTGGCCCGAAATTTTGCCTCAGACAGGCTCCGTGCACTGGCGTTGTCACAGGGCAAGATCCAGTCGACCGTCCCACAAGTGCTGTTCGTGTGTGTTCACAATGCTGGCCGATCCCAGATCGCCGCGGCCCTGCTCAAGCACTACGCCGGTAGCGGCGTCGAGGTCCGGTCAGCCGGCTCCCTGCCGGCTGGCGAGGTCGACCCCCACGTGGTGGAGACGCTGGAGTCTCGCGGAATCGACATGGCGGGGGCGTTCCCGAAGCCGCTGACGGACGACGTGGTGCGGGCTGCCGACTACGTCATCACCATGGGGTGCGGCGATGCGTGCCCCGTCTATCCGGGCAAGAACTATCTGGACTGGGACCTCGCAGACCCCGCAGGTCAGGGCCCCGAGGTCGCTAACCAGATCGTCGACGACATCGACGAGCGAGTCCGCGCCTGGTGGGCCACGGTTCAGAAGTAACACACCGCGACCCAGTGGCCACACACTACGTTCGGTCCAGTGCTTCCACGAGCTGCGAAACCGCATATGCCTGACCGGCCCCGCGGCGGGCTCGCGGCGCTGTGTATCGCGCAGACCACCAGTTGGGGCCTATTGTTCTACTCCCTGCCCGCCGCAGTCGCACCGATCTCCCAGGAGACCGGCTGGAGCGACACCGCCATCACTGGGGCACTGTCGGCCGGGCTGGTCGTCTCGGCGATCGCGGGCCTGAAAGTGGGCTCCGTTCTGGATTCCCACGGTCCACGCACGGTCATGACCCTCGGAGCGGTCATCGGGGTGGCCGCGCTGGCACTGGTGGCGTGGTCGCCCAACCTGCCCCTGTTCTATCTGGCCTGGCTGGTGGCGGGGTTCGCCCAATCGGCTGTCTTGTACCCGCCCGCGTTCGCTGTCATCACTCGCTGGTACGGCCCGCGACGGGTCGGCCCCCTGATGACGCTGACACTCGTCGCCGGGCTTTCCTCCACTGTCTTTGCCCCGCTCACTGCCTACCTGATCGAGCAGTTTGGTTGGCGCACCAGCTACCTCATCATGGCCGGCATCCTCGCCGTCGTATCTGTGCCCCTGCACGCCTTCTTTCTCAACTCCACCTGGTCCGGCACCGGCAGCGAGCCGACCGTGCAGCAGTCCCGAACCGAGATCCGCCAAGTCACCAGAACCCGCCAATTCCTCACCCTGCAAGTAGTGATGACGGTAGCCACGTTCACGCTGTTCGCCGTCACGATCAACCTCATCCCGCTGTTGCTGGAACGAGGAATCGACTACTCGACCGCAGCACTGGCCTTCGGACTGGTGGGCGCAGGACAAGTCATCGGCCGGCTCGGCTACCCATCACTGACCCGAAGAACCACACCCCAACACCGCACCCTGGTGATCCTCGGCGCCGGCGCACTCGGCCTGTGGGGTCTGGCGACAATTCCCGGCCCGACCTTGGTACTGATCGCTCTGGCCGTCGGCACGGGCGCGGCCCGCGGCTGCCACACCCTTCTTCAGGCCACCGCCGTCTCCGACCGGTGGGGCACCCAAAACTTCGGCGCCATCAACGCCTTATTCAACGCACCGATGACCGCCGTCACTGCACTCGCGCCCGTGTCCGGACCCCTATTGGCCAGCCTCGTCGGGGGATACCCCGCAATGGCGATCGTCATGGCAGTCCTGCTCACCATGGCCGCAGCACTAAGTGCCCGAACGTGAACAGGAGCTGACCACCATTTGTGCCACATCCCGCCCCGCAGATCACTGCGAGGCAATCATCATCGGCGGCGGGCAAGCAGGCCTGGCCACCGCCTACTACCTGCTGCGGGCAGGCGTGGACATCCTCGTTCTAGATGATCAACCCAACCCCGGCGGGGCATGGTTGCACGTATGGCCGTCCCTGCGACTGTTCTCCACCGCCGAGTTCTCCAACCTGCCGGGCTGGCCGATGCCCCCTTATGACGGGTTTCCACCGGCCTCCCATGTCGTGGACTATCTCGCTGCCTACGAACAGCGCTACCGGATTCCGGTCCAGCGCCGCGTCGCGGTCGATGAGGTGACGTACGAGGACGGCATCTACCACGTTCGGGCGGGAACTAAGTCGTGGACAACCGAGAACGTGGTCGCGGCCACCGGGACGTGGTCCGCCCCCTTTGTTCCCTCCTACCCAGGAACCTTCGCCGGCACGCAGTGGCATTCCGCCAACTACCCCGGTGCCACTCCCTTTCGAAGTACCACGGTCGCGGTCGTGGGCGGCGCGAACTCCGGCGCCCAGATCGCCGCAGAACTCACAAGCGTCGCCAAGGTGACCTGGTACACCCGTCAGCCACCACGCTGGATGCCCGATGAGGTCGATGGACGAGTACTGTTTCGCCGCAACCGACTACGTGCCCTTGCCCTGCAGCGCGGGGAGCCCGACCCCGGGACAGACTCAGCCTTAGGAGACATCGTCGTCCTGCCCGAGGTGCGCCGCGCCCGCGACACCGGACGGCTGCAGGCCACACCGATGTTCACCTCACTGGATGAGATCGACGCCGAGCACCTGATCTGGTGCACGGGTTTTCGCCCCGCGATCGGGCCGATACGCCGACTGCTCGACCACGGTCGACCAAAGCATCCGGGACTCCATGTGGTCGGCTACGGCGACTGGACCGGCCCCGGAGCGGCAACGATCACCGGTGTGGGGCCCTATGCCAAACAGGCTGCCCGGAGAATCGCCGCATCAGTTGGCAGAACCGTGAAATAGGCGCAGCCACCAAGGGGCGGTCATGCCGGTACGCCTGATAATCCGTCGGTGTCGTCGAGGTAGCCGACATCGCGCAAGGCCGCCTCGAGAACCCGGATATACGGAAGATGCAGTTCGGTAGCCATGCCGTCGAGGGTCGTTCGGGCTGGCAGGCCGCGCAGTCCGCGGGTGCGCCATAGGTGCAGATTCTGGCGGGTGATCCCGATTCGGCGGGCTAGCTCGGACTCGCCGACGCCGTAGGCGCGTTTGTGGGCGTCGATGAGCTCGACCAGGCGAGGGGTCTCCATGCTCTGAGTGTCCGCGTGCGCCACGGGTACCGTCAAGGGGTAGTTAACCGTTCCAGCAAGGGTAACTTTACAGAATATAAGTTATCGGCGTTAACATAATGGCTGGTCGGGCCCTGTTTTGGGCCACGGTGTGCTCCAACCGTGTTTACGGGTGGCCCAGTC
>NZ_JBHWOO010000309.1:0-4200 GCF_043424415.1 Luteococcus sp.
CAGCAGGGCGTCGAGCTCGTCGAGCTTCTGCCCGAGGGCCTCGTCGGTGAGGTAGCCGCCGGGCAGGAAGCCGGTGCCACCCTCGGCGCAGACCGCGGCCACCAGTGCCGGGCTGGTGGGGCCGCCCGCCATCGGTGCCACTACCAGTGGCAGTGCGAGGGGCAGGTCGGTGCTGGTCATCGGGACTCCTTCGCGCGACGGTTTCGAGCCAGGAAGGCCTGGCTCCAGTATCCCCGCCGGTCAGGGTCGCTGCCGGTCAGCTCCACACGAGGGCCCCGAAGCCGTGGACGCGTCCCGTACGCGTTCCCGCGACGCGGGTGCTGCCGGTCCGCGAGCTGTCGTGGCCCAGCAGCTCAGCGCTCAGGCCGTGGCGGCGGGCCAGCTGGACGGCGGCATTGATGGAGACGTGGTGGCAGGCCTGGGCAGCGTCCAGCTCCCGGCCCTCGACCACTGCCTGCAGGGCCTCGCCGTCGCACCGGCGCAGCTCGCCGACGGGCAGTGCCTGGCCCGGGTCGCTGGTCACGATGACGGCCGTCGCGCTGTCCCGCCAGAGCAGGTCGAGCACCTCGGTCAGCGGCCCGGTCACCTGGCCCACCGTCAGCAGCGGCAGCACCTGGAAGACCGCGAAGCGGTTCTGCAGGAAGGCCAGCTGACCCTCCAGCGAGGGCTCCACCGCATGCAGCTGGTCATCACAGCGCACCGCGTCCATGCCGTCGAGGTCCGTGCCGGGCCAGGTGCGCACCACACCGAGCGGGGTGGCGATCCCGTCCTGGCGGGTGGTGATGATGCCAGCCTCGATGCTGGGGCATCGCCCCTGGCACGGTGCAGGGGGCCGAGCAGCACGATGCGCCGCACATCGGGGTCGAGACGGGCATGGCCGGCGGCCACCAGCGGCCCCGCCCACACCATCGGGGAGTGCGGGACGAGGACCAGCCGGCTGATGGGCTTGCCGAAGGATGGGGGGAGGGCGTCGAAGAGGTCGTTCACCAGGCCCGCGACCGAGACGGCACTGGTCGGGTAGTGCATCCCTGCGGCCGTGGCGGCTCGGGTGGGCATGGCTGGACCTCTCCGGGCGAATGCGCTGGATTTCAGTCCTACCACGGAATGCGACGACGGTGCGCCCCCGGGTGGGGGGTGCACCGTCGTCGCGGCACCTGCGGGATCACTGTCCGCGCTGGGCCTTCTCCTGCTCGTACTGCTCGCGGGCGTACTCCTCGTTCTCGGCAGTGACCGCGGTGATCGTGGAGGTGTCCACCTTCGAACCGACGCCCTGCTCGGGTTCGGCGTGGTCCACCAGCAGGTGGAAGTCGTCGCCGTGGGCGGTGACACCCTCGACGATGGCCTGCTCCACGGCAGCCTTGGCGTACCGTCCGCGCACGATCATCGGGTCATTGGTCAGGTCCTTCACCAGCGCGACGGCCATGCCGATCATGATCAGCATGAAGGGCAGGCCCGCGACGATGATGATCTGCTGCAGCCCACCCAGGGCGTCCTCACCGCCGGTGACCAGCATGATCGCCGCGACGGCGCCGGTGGCGACGCCCCAGAAGATCACGGTGGGACGGCGCGGCTCGATGGTGCCGTTCTCGCTCAGGGTGCCCATCACGATCGAGGCGGCATCGGCACCGGAGACGAAGAAGATGCCCACCAGGATCATCACCAGCACCGAGGTGATGGTGGCCAGCGGCATGGTGTCGAGCAGCGCGAACAGGGTCGCCTCCTCGCCGCCGGCCTCGCTCAGCTTGACGCCCAGCTGCTCGGCCTTGATGGCGGCGCCACCGAAGATGGCGAACCAGGCCAGGCTCACCGCGCTGGGCACCAGCAGCACGCCGGAGACGAATTGGCGGATGGTGCGGCCGCGGGAGATGCGGGCGATGAACATGCCGACGAAGGGGGTCCAGCTGACCCACCAGGCCCAGTAGAAGATGGTCCAGCCGGCCAGCCAGGACGAGGTCTCCTCGCCGGCGACGCCGGTGCGGGCGCTCATCATCATCAGGTCCTGCAGGTAGGTGCCCAGCGTCGACGGGATGAGGTTCAGGATGAACACGGTTGGACCGAGCACGAAGACGAACAGGGCCAGCACCAGGGCCAGCACCATGTTGATGTTCGACAGGTACTGGATGCCGCGGCCGACACCGGAGACGGCCGACAGGATGAAGCACATGGTCAGCACGGTGATCAGCACCACCAGGAAACGGTTGCCCGCCTCGTCAAGCCAGCCGACGATCCTGGCGCCCTCCGCGATCTGCAGTGCGCCCAGGCCCAGAGAGGTGGCCGAGCCGAAGAGGGTGGCGAAGATGGCGAAGATGTCGATGACCTTGCCGCCGGGGCCGTAGGTCTGGCGCTTGCCCAGCAGGGGCTCGAAGACGGCGCTGATGGTCAGCGGACGTCCCTTGCGGAAGACGCCGTAGGCGATGGCCACTCCGACGATCGCGTAGATGGCCCAGGGGTGCAGGCCCCAGTGGAAGAGCGTGGTGGCCATGGCCTTCTTGACGTCCGCTTCACCGGTGCCGGGCGGCGGGGTGACGAAGTGGGTCAGGGGCTCGGCGGCGCCGTAGAACATCAGGCCGATGCCCATGCCGGCGCTGAACATCATGGCGATCCACGAGGCGGTGGAGAATTCGGGCTCCTCGCCGTCGCGGCCCAGCGGGATGCTGCCGTACTTGCTGGCGGCCAGCCACAGGACGAAGAAGACGAAGCCGGTGGCGGCCGTCGCGAAGAGCCAGCCAGTGTTGCCGACGACCCATTCCAGGCCGTGGCCGGAAGCAGTGTTGAGCTGGGTGGGGGCCAGTGCGCCCCAGACGACGAAGGCGATCGACAGCAGGGCCGTGGTACCGAAGACGACCTTGTCGAGCTTGCCGGGGGTCTCATTGGTCATTGCCTCGGGCAAGGGCTCGAGGGCGGGGTGCGGGGAGTGGTCGATGCGCCGGCCCTGGCCGAAGGCCCGGGCGATGCCGGCCCCGCCGCTGTCGATGATCTCGCGCTGGTGGCTCGCGGAGCGGGGGCTGGAGGGGCGGCGGCCTTGGGCGGTGGCCTGCTCGGTCTCGGGGCGCACTGCGCGCGTTCCCCTGCTCGGTTGGTGGTCCTGTGGTTCGTGTTTGTGCGGCTGGTGTGGCCCCGTGCCGCTCGTGGGTCGCTCTTGCTCGGCCATGTGGACGTGCCTCCTGGGATTGACGAACCACACAACGCTATCTTCTGACAAGGCCGTTGGCCAAAGGGTCGCACAGCACGTCGGGCTGTTCGGATGCCCCGCAGGAAGACCGTGACGGCTGATCGGAGACCCGTGTGCGCCCGGTTGCGGACCGGCTCCCGTCTCCGTGCGCCCCATCTCGGGATCCGTGACTGTCAAGGCAAGCCAACCGGCGATCGAGGCCTTGCGCGTCGTGAGGCGTCGGCATCCGGTCCCCGGGGTGCGACACTGTGTCCATGAGCCAGACCACTGGCAGCATCGAGGCGAGCCGCAGCGACGCGCCGCGCGCCTTCGAGACGGTGCTGCACCACATCGAGAGCCTGATCCTGGAAGGCCAGCTTCGCGTCGGCGACCGCCTGCCCGCCGAGCGCGAGCTGGCGCAACAGCTGCAGGTGAGCCGTCCCGCCATCCGCGAGGCCATCCGCACGCTGGAAGCACAGGGGGTGCTGGCGAGCCGGGTGGGCAGCGGGGCACTGTCCGGCACGCGGGTGATCAGTGAGCGCAGCGAGGCACTGGGGCGGCTCCTGCGGCTGCAGGTGGCCCTGAGCCAGTTCCCGCTCGACGAGGTGGTGGTGACCCGCATCGCCCTGGAGCGCAGCACCGCCCTGCTGGCCGTCGAGCGGCTCGACGACGAGGACTTGGAGGCCTTGTCCTCGATGCTGGACGACATGGACCGGGTGCACGATCCCGAGTCCTTCAACGAGGTGGACACCGACTTCCACATCCGCATCGCCACGGCCGCCGGCAACACGCTGGTCAGCGACCTGACCCGGGCCGTGCGCACCAGCCTGCGCAGCCCGATCCTGCAGGCCGAGCAGCAGATGGACGAGTGGCCGGAGTTCCGCGAGTCCCTGTGCGGCCAGCACCGGGGCATCCTCGAGGCACTGCTGGCCCGCGACGGGGCCCTGGCCGCCGACCGGATCGAGGAACACATCCGCCACGCCTACCGGATGCTGCCGATGGGTCGCCCGCTCACCTGAGGAATTCGTGAGAAGAAGGAAGCGGGAAAT
>NZ_JBHWOO010000310.1:0-3155 GCF_043424415.1 Luteococcus sp.
TTGGTGGTCACCCCACCTTCGGGGCGGGGCCATGCCCGGACGACGAGCTGCGCCAGAGCAGTGCCGCGCGCCGCAATGCTGTCCTCGGTCCACTCGGCGTGCCCATACAGCTCGGCATTGAGCTTCAGGACGGCATTGTTCAGCAGATAGTCGCGTTTGCCCTTCTGGCCATCGGCAAGCCACGCATTGTTCGACAGCGCGGAATTGTGTCCTGGGGTCACGAGCGTGAGGTTTCCGAGCGTCTGGACCAAGAGATCACGCCGCTCGGCCGCCGCTGGGTCCTCATTCTCGAGCGGCCAGTGCGTGGTCCACTTCTGGGGCATCACGTGCTCCACCGAGAGGTCTCGCGGGCACAGGACTTCTTCGGCCCTCTTGTCCCGCCGCAGCATCTCCTCCGCCGCTTCCAACAGCATGCGGTTCACGCTGCGCTTGGCCTGCTTGTAGAAGGGCGCGGTCTGGAGGTGGTCGACGATGGACGCGTCGTCCGGCCAGTGTCGCGCTGGCGTCTCCTGCTCGACCAGGAAATTGCGAAGGTCGGTGCCGGCGCGAGCCGGTCCTGCCTCCTCAAGTCGCTTGACCAGCTCGATGCTGAAATGGGTCAGGTCCTTGGATCCCAGGCGCAGGATCGATCGCCGGACCAGCCAGCTCTCCAGCGATTCCAGCGCGAGCTGTCGCTCGTCGGCAGGAACATCATGCGCAATGACCCACAGCACGACGGGCATGACGGCAGTGGCATCGAGAACCTCCAGGACGCGATAGCGGAAGGTTTCCTCGACGCTTCCGCGGGGGGCATCCATGAACTGCCGGTAGGCCATCGCGTCGGTGTGCAGTTCCTTCATCAGGTTCTCGACGTTGACCACGTCCTTGGAGACCCGGTCGCGGAACTCGGCGAAGATCCGGTCGCTTGGAACTTCCCGCCCGAGTTTCATCACGAGCCAGTGGGTCAGGAAGAGGTCGATCCGGGGCCGGGTGAGGCGGCCTTGGCGGACCTTCTGTCGCCAGTACTCGTCCCCGCTGCCGTCACCGTCGAAGCCGGCCCAGTACTTCTTGTGGAGCTGCTCCAGGTTGCGGTGTTCCTTCTCGGCGCGCTGGAAGAGGTGGTTCTTGATCAGGTCCGCGGCCAGCAGCGGAGCGCCCAAGTAGTTGAGCGTTTCGAAGATGGCCTGGGCATTGTCACCCTGCGAGAGGCTGATGCCGACGAGGACCAGCTGGGTGCGCAGGGTTCGAGCGAGGGCTCCAAGCCGGGCGGCCGCGCTGGGCTCTCCGCTGGCCAGCGCCCATCCCCTGATGCTCTCGGTGAAGTAGTCATGGGCCTTCACCAGACGGGATTCGGCGTACTGGGAAGGTACTGGCCGTGCGTCGTCCATTGCCGCGGCGAAGGCCTCCCGGTCTCGGTTGGTGGGCCACACCTTGTAGCGGGTCTCGTCGTCGGGAGTCTTTCCGTGGGAGTCCTCGTTGAGGATCATGACCCGAAGATCGGCGGCATCCGAGGAGTTGCCCAGTTCGTCGACGATCCGTTCGGCGGCGTCGATCAGGAGCTGCAACGTGGTGAGGCGCTGCTGACCATCGATGACGACGTGCTCGGTGAGGCCGAAGGTGGCGCGCGGCTCGGTGACGATGGCGCCCAGGAAGTGCGACGGTGCGTCGCCGTAGTGGCCGGCGGCGAGGACCATCTCTGCCTGGTGCCGGATGTCCTGCCACAGCGGCGCCCATTCCTTCTCCTCGCCCCACACATAGGGCCGCTGGAACATGGGCATCAGGAAGCGCACGGACCCGTGGAAGAGGTCGATGAGCTTCACGTCTTGGGCGTGCATGTGGATCCTGTCCTTCAGAGATACTATGTAGACCATCATGCCGCTTGGCTCGGCAGACCGATGTGGGTCCAGTCGCGATCGCGACCAGCTTTCACCGACGTCGCCAAGTCAAGCGTCAGATCTCCTCATCCCAATCGATGTGGACGAGCGCGCCTACCGTCGGAGGAAGAATGCCCCGTGAGTTGGTGTGGGCTGAGTGGCCCGACGGTACTGACCTCGGGACGTCCCACGTGCACCCTGGGGAATACAGTCCACTCGCCTACGGACCTGATGGCCACTTACAAGCACATGCCACTCTGAGTCCCTTCGATCCTGACGGTGGCGAATCGGGCAACGAGATTGACGTGCTGGAATCCAATGGCTCCGATGCTCTGGGCGAATTGGTTGCCCTTGGCCTGACTGCGCTCGTTGCGTTCGGCGTCGGGGCGGCTGTGACGCACGCAATCGAGAAGAAGCAGGACCGCAGGAAGACTCTGGGTTGGGAGAAGAGTCAACGGGAAACCAAGGCTCTGCCGCCTCCACCGATGCCGATGGAGTATCGCCGCCATGCGCAAGCCTCAGGGGCCCAGCCGCCCATCGAGCGAGCTGAACAAGTTCGCCCATCGACCAATTTCCCGCCGGGGCTGGCAACGCCAGGAGCGAGAGCCACGCTGCTTCAAGCCCTACTCGCACGACTGCACTCGGAACAAGCCATTGAGCGCCTCGCAGCATTGGGCCAGCTGACGCCGGAACAATCCCAACAACTGGGTTCGACTGTGCACCAGCTCTCCAGCGAACAGACCCAGGCCATCATCACGCGACTTCTGGCGGAGGATCCGACGCTCGCCACGCCCGCGGTGATCGAGTCCTTGCACACCCACCGGCGGCAGCTGCCTGCCGCTCCGCGCCCAGATTCGCAATTCCCGGCCCTCCATTCTGCAGTTTCGAGTCAGCCTGGAAGCCCCTCTTTCGTGGCACGGCCCCCAGCCCCGTCGGCACCTCCGCCCCCGGGGTGGTATCCACGCGGCGGCAAGGGCGTCTTGCGATGGTGGGATGGTGTGCAGTGGACACGGCACGAGCAATTGCCTGGTGTCTGGCGGACACGTTGATGGGGCTCCGCGACCGAAATCGCGGAGCCCCATCAAACCAGTGACTCAGGCAGCGGAGGGATTCTCCGCATCGGGCGCCGGAAGCGCCGGCTGACCGGCCTCCAGCTCGTCGAACTTGGCCTTCATGGTCGGGTTCTTCCGGGTGAGCTTCTTGACGGTCACGTCCTGGGCCTTGTCATTGGCCAGGCGCAGGTTCCGGTCGGCGCCCAGCAGGGCTTCCTTGGTCTTCTGCAGGTGGTCGATGGACTTGTCG
>NZ_JBHWOO010000311.1:0-14324 GCF_043424415.1 Luteococcus sp.
GCAATGAATGCGATCGGAGGATGACCATGCAGATCAGGTGGTTCGCCGGAGCGGCCCAGGCCGCCGGCGTCACGCAGGAGGAGGTGGACGCCGCCCAGCAGGGCAGCGTCGCCCAGGTGCTGGTGGGCCTGCGCCCGGGCGTCGCCCAGGTGCTGCCGCGCTGCTCCTTCCTGGCCGACGGCCGGAGCCTTGCAGCAGATGACCCGTGGCCCGAGCAGGCCGCCGTCGTCGACGTCCTGCCCCCCTTCACCGGGGGCTGAGGTGACCCGGGCACACATCCTGGTCGTCTCCGACCGCGCCGTCGCCCGCCCCGACGAGAACCGGGCCGGACCGATCCTCGCCGAAGCCCTGGAGAGGCTCGGGTGCACCGTGCAGCAGCAGGTCGTGGCTGCTGGCGAGGACCAGGTACGCAAGGCGCTGGCCGATGCCGTCGCCCAGTCCGACGTGGTCCTCACCACCGGCGGCACGGGCATCCGTCCCGGCGACGTCGTGCCCGACGTGACGCGCGAGCTTGGCCTGGACGAGCTGCCCGGCATCAGTGAGGAGATCCGGCGCCGCGGTGCGGCCAAGACCAGTGTCAGCCTGCTCTCGCGGGCGGTCGGGGGGCTGGTGACGGCGCCCCACGGCCGGGTGCTGGTGCTCAATGCCCCCAGTTCCCGCGGGGGAGCGCGCGACGTCGCCGCCGTGCTCGACGAGCTGCTGCCGCACCTGCTGCGCGACCTCGCCGGAGCCAGCCGGGACTGACGGCCGCCGGGTGCGGCGGAGCGCTTCTCAGCCGAGCGGCAGCAGGTCCAGCCGGTCGCCTGGCTCGACGGTGGTGCGCTCCTCGTCGATCACGGCCAGTGCCTCGGCGCGGTGCAGGGTCGCGATCCGGTGCGAACCGGCGCCTGGACCGGCGGAGGTGGCCACGGCGCGGCCGTCGACCAGCCGCACCGGGACGATGCTGCGGCGTCCCGGCTTCGAGGTGAAGCGCTGTCCGGCCACCCCGGGTGCCAGCCGAGGGCCGGGGGCGTGCCCGGCCAGACGCTCGAGCACCGGGACGGCGTAGAGGTGGACGCTGACGAAGGCCGCCACCGGATTGCCCGGCAGCGCCAGCACGGGCACCGGGGTGGCGGTGGCATCCTGCAGCAGGCCCCACCCCTGGGGGCCGCCGGGGCTCTGGTGGAGGTGGTCGAAGTGCAGGCCCTCGACGCTGTGCATCACGTCATGGGTGCCCACCGAGACGCCGCCGGTGGTCACCACCAGGTCGGCGAGGTCCAGTGCCTCTGCCAGCGCGTCGGCAAGCTCCTCGGGACGGTCGGCGACGTGCCCCTGCCAGACGATCTCGGCGCCAGCCTCGTCCAGCAGGCCCGCCACCATCAGGGAGTTGGAGTCCGGGATCTGCCCCGGGCCGGGCAGGCGACCGGGCTCCACGAGTTCGGCTCCCGTGGCCAGCACCGCCACCCGTGGTCGGGGACGGACCAGCAGCTCGCCGTGCCCGGTGCTTGCTGCCGCCGCCAGGGCCGCCGGGTCGAGCAGCGTTCCCACGGGCAGGACGTCGTCTCCGACCTCGGCATCCTCGCCGCGGCGACGGATGTGGTCACGTGACGGCAGCGCCTGGATCGTCACCTGTTCGGGCAGGGGGACGTCCCCGGCGGGCTGGTCGGTGAGCTCGACGGGCACCACCTGGTCGCAGCACTCGGGCACCGGGGCTCCGGTCATGATCCTGAGGCACTCGCCGGGGCCGGGAGACAGCGTGCTGGCGCGACCCGCGGGGACCTCGTCGAGCACCCTCAGGCAGACGGGCAGCTGGTCCAGGTCCTCGCGTCGCACCGCGAAGCCGTCCATCGCCGAGTTGTCGAAGGGTGGCACTGCCGAGCGGGCCGCCAGTGCCTCGGCCAGCACCAGGCCGCGACAGGACGAGAGCCCCTGCCGCCGGGGCGGCAGGGGCTTGGCAAGGGTGAGCACCCGTGCGAGGTGTTCGGTGACGCTGGTCATCAGTCCTTGCGGTCGTTCTTGAGCATCGCCGCGAGCAGGAGCCCGACGATGGCGGTGGCCACCAGGGCGTAGAGGCCCTTGGCATAGGAGTTGGTGGCGGCGTCATAGGTGGCGGCCATCACCAGCGGCGGGAAGTAACCACCCAGGCCACCGGCGGCTGCCACGGTGCCCGAGATGGCGCCCACCTTGTCCTTGGGGGAGACCCGCGGCACCCAGCCGAAGATCGAGCCCTGGCCCAGGCCCAGGAAGGCCGCCATCAGCAGGAAGGTGATGCCGGTCAGGGCGCTCTCCTTCTGCTGCGCGGAGGCCAGGAAGGCGCAGACGGCCACGCCGCCGAGGGCAATGATCGAGATGATCTTGGGGCCCACCTTGTCGGCCAGCACGCCGCCGATGGGACGCACCAGCACCGCGGCGATCACGAAGGAGCCCATCCGGTTGGCGGCCGCGACGGTGTCCAGGTGCGGGTAGACGGTGGTGAGGTACTTGGTGAGGAAGGTGGAGAAGGCGACGAAGCCACCGAAGACGATCGCGTACAGGAAGCTCATCTGCCAGGTGATGGCCAGCTTCAGCGCCGCGGTGATCCGCGGCACGATCGGGTTCACCTGGGGCTCCCAGGCCGGGGACTCCTTCATGCAGAACCACACCAGCGCGGCCATCGCCACCAGCACGCCCGCGATGATGAAGTGCGCCATCTGGTAGTTGGTGGCCTTCACCAGGCGCGGGGTGACGAAGGCGGCGACGGCGGTGCCGATCATGCCCATGCCGAAGACGCCATTGGCGAAGCCCCGCTGGCTCGCCGCGTACCAGGCGCTGGAGAAGGGGATGCCGACGGCGAAGATGGTGCCGGCCACGCCCAGGTAGAAGCCCGAGGCGATCAGCAGCGGGTAGTTCTTGGTCTGGCCCGCGATGGAGACCAGCACCACGGCGGGGGCGGCCAGCAGCAGGATGGTGGCGAACATCTTGCGCCCGCCGAGCCGGTCGGTGAGGGCGCCGACCAGGATGCGTCCCAGCGAGCCGACAATCACCGGCGTGGCCAGCATCATGGCGATCTGGCCCTCGCTCAGCCCCATCGAGGTGGCATAGGTCTTCTGCATCGGGGCGATCGACATCCAGGCCCAGAAGCCGGTGGCCGAGGCGAGGGTGGCGAGGATGACCTGGCCCAGCTGGCCCTTCAGGGCGGGGGAGGCCGGGGCGGCCTGTGCGGTACTGCTCATCGACGGATCTTTCTGTCAGGGGTGCCGATCGGGTCCCAGCCGCGACGGTTGCCGGTGCTCGACGGGGTCGGGGCGCCGGTGCGGCTGCGGTAGATGATGTAGGGACGGAAGAGGTAGTGCAGGGGTGCGGTGAAGGCGTGCACCAGGCGGGTGAAGGGCCAGATGGCGAACAGCAGCATGGCGCCGATCACGTGCAGGTGGAAGGGCAGCGTCGCGCGGGTCATGGCCTCGACGTCGGGCTGCAGGACGAACAGCGAGCGGAACCAGGGCGAGACGGTCTCGCGGTAGTTGTGCTCGGTGCCGTCGGGGGCGTGTGCCCCGAAGAGGGTTGCGCAGGTTCCCAGCACGATGGCCGACGCCAGGAAGACGTACATGATCTTGTCATTGGTGGTGGTCGCGTTGAAGACCGACCGGTTGGTGCGGCGACGGTAGACCAGCATGGCCAGGCCGATCAGGGTGGCGACGCCCGCCGCCAGGCCACCCACCATGGCCACCAGGTGGTAGGCGTGCTGGCTGATCCCGACGGCGTCGGTCCAGCTCTTGGGGATCACCAGGCCCATCACGTGGCCGAAGAAGACGAAGATGATGCCGAAGTGGAACAGCGGCGAGGCGATCTTGAGCAGCGTGCTCTCGTAGAGCTGCGAGCTGCGCGTCGTCCAGCCGAACTGGTCATTGCGGTAGCGGTAGATGGTGCCGAGCACCAGCACCGTCAGGCAGCCATAGGGGAGCATGCCCCACAGAAAAGTGTTCATCGGTCTTCCTTTGACGAGCCGAACAGGCGGCCGAGGATTCCTGGGCGGGTGGCGGGCTGGAGCCCGGAACGCAGGCGCGGGGTCTCGACGGACTCGGCCGTCGAGCGCATGGGGCCGGCTGCAGCGTGCAGCGGCTTGTCAGGCCCGGCGCCGTAGCCGTCCAGGCCGACGTCCTCGGTGGGCATGGCCGCATCGACCATGGCCTGGACCTCAGCGCGGCTGGTGGGCGAGGGGCCCGGGAGGGTGGCGCACAGGGCCTGCAGGATCCCTGCGTGGGGCAGGCTGTCACGCTCCATCTGCAGGCGCAGCAGCTCCAGGCTGGGTCGGTAGCGCTGCAGCAGCTCGAAGCCCCGCTCGGGGTCGCCGACGGCGGCGAACTCGAGCACCAGGGGCAGGTGGTCGGGCAGTTCCCCGTCGAGGTCCACCAGCAGGCCGGAGTCCCGGTAGACCTGCTTGATCCCGGCCAGCACCTCACCGCGACGACGGGTGTCGCCGTCGGTCCAGTAGCTCAGGTGCAGGGCATGGCGGCGCGAGGTGTCGAACTCGGCCACGTGGAAGCTCTGCGCCTCCACCAGCGGGGCACTGCCCAGGTGGTCGAGGACGGCGGCGAAGTAACCGCCCCAACCCGTCTCGTCGACCGCCTGCCGCAGCAGGGGCAGCCTGCCCAGCAGCGCCTCGTCGGGATAGGTGAGCAGCAGGGAGGCCGCCTGGTAGCAGACCTGGCGGGAGTCCTGCCCGGTGAGCATGGCCGTCATCCCCGCGGGTCCCTGTCGAGCTTCGAGTAGTCGATCCCGGGCATGCCGTCGGCCGAGGGCATCAGCGGCGGCGGAGCCTGGTCGGCCTCGGCGGCCTCCTGGCGTGCCTTGATCGACTGGTAGGTCTCGATCGCCACCGGCACCGGCCCGCGGGAGCTGGAGCCGAAGGGGCCCTCCTCGTTCATGCCGGGCCCGCCCTCGAAGTCGAGCGAGCAGCCCATCTCCTCCAGGTTGTGGGCCTGTTCGGTGTGGGCCTTGGGGATCACATAGCGCTCGTCGTACTTCGCGATCGCCAGCAGGCGGTACATCTGCTCCATCGCCTCGGGCGTCATCCCGACGGCCGCGGCCAGCTCGGCATCCCGCTCGCGGTGCAGCGTGACGCCGCGCATGTAGGAACGCATCGCCGCGAGCTTCTGCAGCACCTCGGTGACCACCTGGGTGTCACCGGCGGTGAACAGCTCGGCCAGGTACTCCACCGGGATGCGCAGCGCGTCGATGGCGCCGAACAGGTTGCCGGCGGCCTCGGCGTCGTGTCCCTGCTCCTGGAGCAGGTCGACCACGGGCGACAGCGGCGGGATGTACCAGACCATCGGCATGGTGCGGTATTCCGGGTGCAGCGGCAGGGCCACCTTGAAGTGCTTGATCAGCGCGTAGACCGGCGACTTCTGCGCTGCGGTGATCCAGTCGGCGGGGATGCCGGCATCGCGGGCCGCGGCCAGCACTGCCGGGTCCTGCGGGTCGAGCATCACGTCGAGCTGGGCCTGGTAGAGGTCCTGCTCGTTGGCGGTGGCGGCGGCCTGGGTCACCTTGTCCGCGTCGTAGAGGATGATGCCGATGTAGCGCAGCCGGCCCACGCAGGTCTCGGAGCAGACCGTCGGCAGGCCCGCCTCGACGCGCGGGTAGCACATCGTGCACTTCTCGGCCTTGCCGGAGCGGTGGTTGAAGTAGATCTTCTTGTAGGGGCAGCCGGTGATGCAGTGGCGCCAGCCGCGGCAGCGGTCCTGGTCCACCAGCACGATGCCGTCCTCGGAGCGCTTGTAGAGCGCGCCGGAGGGGCAGGAGGCCATGCATGAGGGGTTCAGGCAGTGCTCACAGATGCGAGGCAGGAAGAACATGAAGCTCTTCTCGTACTCGAACTTGATCTTGTCCTGGCTCTCCTTGCGGAGCTTCTCGATCACCGGGTCGGCGTGGCCCGACTCGTGGGTGCCGCCCAGGGCGTCGTCCCAGTTGGCCGAGTAGGTGATCTTGGTGTCCTTGCCGGTGATCAGGCTCTTGGGCCGGGCCACCGGGAAGTCGTCACCCAGCGGGGCATTGGTGAGCGTCTCGTAGTCATAGGTCCACGGCTCGTAGTAGTCGTCGAGCCCGGGCTGGACCGGGGAGGCGAAGATGCTCAGCAGCTTCTTGATGCGCCCGCCCGACCTGAGCTTGAGCCCGCCGCTGGGGGTGCGCACCCAGCCGCCCTGCCACTTGTCCTGGTCCTCGTAGCGACGCGGGTAGCCCTGTCCTGGGCGCGTCTCGACATTGTTGAACCAGACGTACTCGGTGCCGGCCCGGTTGGTCCATGCCTGCTTGCAGGTGACCGAACAGGTGTGGCAGCCGATGCACTTGTCGAGGTTCATCACCATCGCAACCTGTGCCATGACTCGCATCAGTACTGGACCTCCTGGGAGCGCTTGCGGATGGTGGAGATGATGTCGCGGTTCACACCGGTGGGGCCGATGTAGTTGAAGGCATAGGCCTGGTGGGCATAGCCGCCGATCAGGTGGGTGGGCTTGAGCAGGATGCGCGTCACCGAGTTGTGGATTCCGCCGCGACGGCCGGTGGCCTCGCTCTTGGGGACGTCGATGGTGCGCTCCTGGGCGTGCTGGACGTAGGCGATGCCCGGCGGCAGCTTGTGGCTGACCACGGCGCGGGCGACGAAGACACCATTGGCATTGGTGCACTCCACCCACTCGTTGTCCTTGACGTCGATCGCCTTGGCGTCCTCGACGCTGAGCCAGGCCTGGGGGCCGCCTCGTCCCAGCGAGAGCATGAACAGGTTGTCCTGGTACTCGGAGTGGATGGACCACTTGTTGTGCACCGTCAGGTAGCGCAGCGTGATCGCCTTCTCGCCGCGCTCGCCGACCTCCGGCTCGCCGTAGGCACGGCGCATGTCCAGCGGCGGGCGGTAGATGGGCAGCTGCTCACCGGCGTCGATCATCCAGTCGTGGTCCAGGAAGAAGTGCATCCGGCCACTGAGCGTGTGCCAGGGCTTCAGCCGCTCGGTGTTGATGGTGAAGGCGGCATAGCGTCGGCCGCCGGTCTCGGAGCCCGACCACTCCGGCGAGGTGATCACCGGCTGCGGGGAGCTCTGGGTCTGGGCGAAGGTGATGATCTTCTCCTCCGAGCCCTCGGACAGGTCGGCCAGCTTCACACCGGTGCGCTTCTCCAGGGTCTTGAAGCCCTGGGTGGCGAGCTCACCGTTGGTGGTGCCGCTGAAGGTGAGGATGGCCTCGGCCATCCGGGCATCGGTGTCGATCGCGGGGCGTCCCGCGGCTGGGCCGGAGTCGAAGACGCCGTGCAGCCCGGCCAGCCGGTCCACCGCGTGCTTGACGTCATAGGTGATGTTCTTGGTGGTGAAGCCCAGGCGGTCGGCCAGCGGGCCGACGCTGAGCAGCTTGTCGGCGATGGCGGTGTAGTCGCGCTCCACCACCATCAGGTTCGGCATGTTCTTGCCGGGGACGGCCGGCAGGTCGGTGCCACGCCAGTCGGGGACGTGCCCGCCGGGCTGGGCGAGCTCGCCGGGGGTGTCGTGCTGCATGGGCACGGCGACGATGTCCTTGCGGGTGCCCAGGTGCTTGCGAGCCAGCTTGCTGATGGCCTGGGCCAGGGCCTTGAAGGTCTCGAAGTCGCTGCGGGCCTCCCACGGCGGGTCGATGGCCGGGGTGAAGGCGTGCACATAGGGGTGCATGTCGGTCGAGGAGATGTCGTACTTCTCGTACCAGGTGGCGGCCGGGAAGACGATGTCGCTGAGCAGCGTGGAGCTGGTCATGCGGAAGTCGCTGGTGATCAGCAGGTCGAGCTTGCCCTCGGGTGCCTCCTCGCGGAAGCGCACCTGGCGGGGGCGGTGCTCGACCCCGGCGCCGTGACCGTTCTCCATCACGTTGTTGTGGGTGCCCAGCAGGTGCTTGAGGAAGTACTCCTCGCCCTTGGCGGAGCTGCCGAACAGGTTGGAGCGCCACAGGATCAGGTTGCGGGGCCAGTTCTCGGGGGCGTCGATGTCCTCGATCGCCGAGTGCAGGCGGCCCTCCTTGAGCTCGCGGGCCACCCATTCCTGGACGGTGGCGGCCTCGCCGGCGTCCACGGCGGCCTGTGCCTCGTCGGCCAGGTCGAGCGGGTTTCGGTCGAACTGCGGGTACATCGGCATCCAGCCCAGTGCTGCGGCGGTGGCCATGGCGTCGGCGGCGTGCAGGCCGTCGAGCTTGCCGGTGCTGAGCGGCGAGGTGATCGCGTCGGCGCTGAAGCCGTCGGTGCGCCACTGGTCGGTGTGCATGTACCAGTAACCGGTGCCGATCATGGTGCGCGGCGGGCGGCTCCAGTCCAAGGCATTGGCCATGTTGAACCAGCCCGTCATGGGGCGGCACTTCTCCTGGCCGACGTAGTGGGCCCAGCCGCCGCCATTGCGGCCGATGCAGCCGGTGAGCATGAGCAGCGCCATGATCGAGCGGTAGGTGACGTCGGCGTGGTACCAGTGGCAGATGCCGGCACCGATGATGATCATGGTGCGGCCCTCGGACTCCTCGGAGTTCTTGGCGAACTCGCGGGCGATCTTGATGCAGCTCTCGGCGGGGACGCTGGTGATCTCCTCCTGCCAGGCCGGGGTGTAGGGGGTGCTGGCGTCGTCATAGCCGGCGGCCCACTGCCCCGGCAGGCCCTCGCGGCCCACGCCGTACTGGGCCAGCATCAGGTCGAGCACGGTGCAGTACTGCTGGCCCTCGATCTCGATGGTCGGCACGCCGCGGCGGATGACCGAGCCGGCGCCACGCGGGTCCTCGAAGCAGGGCAGGGAGATCTCGGCGACGCCGTGGCCCTCCACGTCGATGACGCTCAGCGCGGGGCGCAGGTCGCCCAGCTCCAGGTTCCACTCGCCCTGGTCGGCCTCGTTGTGGCGGAAGCCCAGCGACCCCTTGGGGACGGCCGGGGCGCCGGAGGCCGAATCCCACAGGACCGTCTTGAAGTTGGCATCGGGCTGGTCGGCGTGCTGGGGCAGGTCGCTGGCGAGCAGGAACTTGCTGGCGGTGGTGACGGTGTGGGCCGGGGCGGTGGTGCCCACCGCGTGCGCGCCGCCGGAGCCGGCGCCGGGGACGTCGGGCTGCTGCAGCTCGGTCTGCTCCAGGCGCACCAGCATCGACAGGTCGGTGTACTGGGTGACGTAGTCGGTGAAGAAGGGGACCTGCCGGTCGACGTAGTTCTCCTTGAGGATGACGTGGCCCATGCTCATCGCCAGGGCCGCGTCGGTGCCGGCCTGGGCGGGCAGCCACTCGTCGGCGAACTTGACGTTGTCGGCGTAGTCGGGGGCCACCGTGACCACCTTGGTGCCGCGGTAGCGCACCTCGGCCATCCAGTGGGCGTCCGGGGTGCGGGTGACCGGGACATTGGAGCCCCACATCATCAGGTAGGTCGAGTCCCACCAGTCGCCCGACTCGGGCACGTCGGTCTGGTCGCCGAAGACCTGGGGGCTGGCCACGGGAAGGTCGGCATACCAGTCGTAGAAGGAGGTCATCGCGCCACCCAGCAGATGGGTGAAGCGGGTGCCGATGGCGTGGCTGACCTGGCTCATCGCCGGGATGGGGCTGAAGCTAACGATGCGATCGGGGCCGTAGTTCTTGATGGTGTTGACATAGCTGGCGGCGCTGATCTCGAGCGCCTCCTCCCAGCTGACGCGCACCAGGCCGCCCTTGCCGCGTCCGCTCTGGTAGCGGCGGCGCTTCTCGGGGGTGGTGGAGACCTCACGGAAGGCCTCGACGGGATCACCCAGACGCTGCTTCGCCTCGCGGTACATCTCGAGCAGCGAGGCCCGGATGTAGGGATAGCGCACGCGGGTGGGGGAGTAGGTGTACCAGCTGAAGGCCGCGCCGCGGGGGCAGCCACGGGGCTCGTACTCGGGACGGTCGCTGCCGGTGGTGGGGTAGTCGGTCTGCTGCGACTCCCAGGTGATGATGCCGTCCTTGACGTAGACCTTCCACGAGCAGGAACCGGTGCAGTTCACGCCGTGGGTGGAGCGGACCACCTTGTCGTGGCTCCAGCGGTCGCGGTAGAAGACGTCGCCCTGTCGACCGCCCTCGCGGAAGACGGCCCGGCCGTCGTCGGTCTCGTCCCACTTGGTGAAGAAGCGGCCCATCTTCAGCAGGGCATTGGCGGCTGCCCCGTCGGTGCGCGCGGTGTCAGTCATGCCCATATCCAACCATGGAGATGACGACGATGCGTAGTTTTGTCCGGCAGATCCATGGCTAATTAATTCGTGACGAATCTGGTGCGAAATTCCTTGTGGGTGGGTGATTCAGTGCCCCTCGATGGTGCAACTTTCAAGGGTCGGCGCGGGTTGCTGGCGGATAGGCTGGCCGGTATGCCGAGCCCCGCCGCCATCATCCTCGCCGGAGGCGCCTCGCGCCGGATGGGACGGGCCAAGCAGGCCCTCCTGCTGGACGGCGCCAGCCTGCTGCAACGCAGCATCGACGCAGCCCGTGCCGCCGGCTGCACCCAGGTGGTCGTCGTCGCGCCGGCCGAGCGGGCGGGGCAGTGGTTCGAGCCCGCCCCCGACCTCGTCCTCGCCCTGGAGGACCCGCCCGGTGGCGGGCCCGTGGCTGGCATCGTCGCCGGCACCACGGCACTGGCCGGGCTCGACGAGACCATCCCGGTCCTGCTGCTGGCCTGTGACCTGCCCCGGGCCCCAGAGCTGGCGGCCCAGCTCCATGCACACCTGGCCGAGCACGGGACGGCACACAGTGTGGTGCCCGTCGACGACGAGGGCTGGGCCCAGTACCTGTGCTCGGTGCACCCGCTGTCCGAACTGCGCTCCCGCGCGGCCCTCCATGGCCAGGGGCGGGACCTGTCGGTCCGCGCCTTCTTCTCGGGGCTGGAGGCGCGCACGCCGCGCGTCAGCCCCGAACTCCTGGTTGATGTGGACACCCCCGAGCAGGCCCGCGGCGCCGGTGTGCAGCTCGGCTGAGGGTCACAACTCGAACAATTTTGCCCACGGTGGGCTGTCATGCGCCTAGTCTTCGGCCATGAAGACCACGCAACGGCGCCTCGGGCTGCTCACCAAGATCCTCATCGCCATCGTCCTGGGCATCGCCTGCGGGTTGTTCTTCCCCGCACCCCTGGTCAGGGTCTTCGTCACCATCAACGGCCTGTTCGGCAACTACCTGGGCTTCGTGATCCCACTGATCATCCTGGGCCTGATCGCCCCGGCCATCGGCGAGCTCGGCGCCGGGGCGGGCAAGTGGCTGGCCGTCACCACCGCACTGGCCTACGGCTCCACCCTCTTCGCCGGCTTCATGGGCTATGTCGTCTCGATGGCCGTGCTGCCCAGGGTGCTGGAGGGCAAGAAGGTCCCCGGACTGAGCAATCCCGAGGATGCGCTGTTCACCCCCTTCTTCAAGGTGGAGATGCCGCCGGTGATGGGCGTCATGTCGGCACTGCTGCTGGCCTTCGTCGTCGGTGTCGCGCTCACGGCAATCAAGGGTGGCGTGGTGCAGCGCGGGCTGGTGGAGTTCCGCGAGATCATCGAGCTGGTCATCGTCAAGACCGTCATCCCGCTGCTGCCGCTCTACATCTTCGGCATCTTCTGCAACATGACCGCCGCCGGCGAGGTGTGGAATGTCATCACCACCTTCCTGGGCGTCATCGTCATGGTCTTCGCGCTGACGATCGTGCTCCTGCTGCTGCAGTACGGCGTGGCCGGCGCCATCGCCCACCGCAACCCGCTGAGGATGCTCAAGACCCTGCTGCCCGCCTACGCCACCGCGCTGGGCACTTCCTCCTCGGCGGCGACGATCCCCGTCACCCTGCGCCAGACCATCGCCTCGGGCGTCTCGGAGCCGGTGGCCAGCTTCGTCATCCCGCTGTGCGCCACCATCCACCTGGCCGGTTCGACGATCAAGATCACCTGCTTCAGCCTGGCCGTCATGATCATCTACGGCATGCCCATCCACACCGGCACCATCGTCGGCTTCATCATGCTGCTGGGCATCATGATGGTGGCCGCCCCCGGCGTCCCCGGTGGCGCGATCATGACCGCCACCGCCCTGCTCACCAGCCAGCTCGGCTTCAACGAGGCGCAGGTGGGCCTGATGATCGCCACCTACATCGCCATCGACTCCTTCGGCACCGCCACCAATGTCACCGGCGACGCCGCCATCGCCACCATCGTCGACACGCTCGTCGAGCGCGACGGTGGGATGCCGGGGCGCGAGGCACCGGTGGTCGCGGGCTGAGCCCGGCCCCGGCACGACAGGGCCGGGCCTGGGCCAGCCTCAGTTGCAGGTCACACCCGTCGCGTGCACCGGGCAGTAGCCATTCGGGACCCGGTCCAGGTACTGCTGGTGGTACTCCTCGGCCCAGTACCACTCGGGTGCCGGCTCCACGGTCGTGGTGATCGCCCCGTAACCGGCATTGGTGAGCCCCTGCTGGAAGGAGTCGCGGGAGCGCTCGGCGACCTGCTGCTGCTCGTCGCTGGTGGTGAAGACGGCCGAGCGGTACTGGCTGCCAACGTCATTGCCCTGGCGGTCGCCCTGGGTGGGGTCGTGGTTCTCCCAGAAGACCGCCAGCAGCTGGTCATAGCTGATCCGGCTGGGGTCGAAGACGACGCGCACCGTCTCGGCATGGCCGCTCTGCCCGGTGCAGGTCTGCTCATAGGTGGGGTGGGTGATCTGTCCGCCCATGTAGCCGGCCGCCGTCGACAGCACCCCGTCGAGCTGCCAGAAGAGCTTCTCCGCGCCCCAGAAGCAGCCCATCGCGAAGTAGGCCACCTCGCTGCCGGGAAAGTCGCGGTCCAGCGGGTCACCGAAGATGCGGTGGTGGCAGGGCATCACCAGCGGCGAGATGGGATTGTCGACGACCTGGGGACGGGGGCGCTCGAAGAACATGGGCCAAGGCTAGCTCGCGGCCGGTGTCCACAAACCACACTGAGAACAGGCCACGGTGCAGCATCTGCGCCGACATGGCTCCTGGACGTGGTTTCGAGTGCCGGGCTGGCGTGTGCCCGCCCCCAGTGGCTCAGGCCTTGGGGTGGACGGCGCCGGGCGTGGTGCTGCCCAGCAGCTGGCTGACCGTCACCAGGGTGTAGCCCTGCTCGTGCAGGCCGTCGATGATGGCCGGCGCCGCCTCGACGGTCCATGGGTGGATGTCGTGCATCAGGATGATCGAGTTGCGGCTGGAGCGCTGCAGGGTGAGCCGCGTGATGGCCTCGGCGGACTGGTTGCTGGCCACCCAGTCCTCCGGTGAGTTGTTCCACACCACGACGGCCAGCCCATTCCTGCCGACCACCCTGTCGGTGCGGGAGGTGCGGGCCGCATAGGGCGGGCGCATCAGCGTCGGGGTCTGGCCGGTGATCCTCGCCAGCGCCTTGTTGGTCTGCGCCACCTCCCAGGCCACCTTCTCGTCGGAGAGCCCGCTGATCGGCTTGTGGTCGTAGGTGTGGTTGGCGATCTCGAAGCCCTGCTGGTGGGCCTTGCGCACCGTCTCCGGGTAGGTCTCGGCGGCATTGCCCAGCATGAACAAGGTCGCGGTGGCCTTGCGGTCGGTGAAGGCCTTGAGCAGCTGCGGCGTCAGGGTGCTGGGGCCGTCGTCATAGGTGAGGGCGATGCACTTGAGCTTGCGGCAGTCGGGTTCGGTGGTGGCGCTCGGGGTGGGCGTCGGCGAGCTCGCAGGCGTGGATCCGGTGGCGCTGGGCGAAGTGGTGCCACCGGCGCCCGAGGAGTAAGTCGGGGTGCTGGCGGCACAACCGGCCAGGGCGACGGTGCAGGCGAGCAGAGTGGGGGAGAGCAGGCGACGGATCACCAAGCCATGCTAGGGATGACGCGGGTCAGCGGGGCCCCAGCCGCCAGTCGATCGGCTCGGCCCCCTGCTCGACCAGCAGCTGGTTGCACCGGCTGAAGGGACGCGAGCCGAAGAAACCCGAGCGCGCCGACAGCGGCGACGGGTGTGGGCTGGCGATCACCGGTACCTGCCCCAGCATCGGAGCCAGCGACTGCGCGTCGCGGCCCCACAGGATCGCCACCAGGGGCCCACCGCGGGCGGCCAGTGCCTCGATGGCGCACTGGGTCACCGCCTCCCAGCCCTTGCCGCGATGTGATCCGGCAGCCCCTGGGCGCACGGTCAGCACGCGATTGAGCAGCAGCACGCCCTGCTCGAACCAGGGCGACAGGTCGCCGTCGGGGGCCGGGGCGATGCCCAGGTCGTCGTGCAGCTCGCGGTAGATGTTCTGCAGGCTGCGCGGCACCGGGCGCACCTCGGGATCGACGCTGAAGCTCAGCCCCACCGCATGCCCGGGAGTGGGGTAGGGGTCCTGGCCCACCACCAGCACCCGCACGTCGGCCAACGGGCGGCTGAAGGCGCGCAGCACCCGCTCGCCGGCGGGCAGGTAG
>NZ_JBHWOO010000312.1:0-4796 GCF_043424415.1 Luteococcus sp.
CGTCGACCTCGATACCGGCCTCCTCGCGCAGCTCGCGTCGCACACAGGCCACCACGTCCTCGTCGCGTTCCACCTTGCCGCCCAGACCGTTGTACTTGCCCAACTGCTCATCGCCGGGGCGGGCGGTGCGATGCACCATCAACACCCGCTCCCCGTCGGGATGCAGGACGAAGGCGAGGGTCGTCAGGATCGGGGTCAGCGGCATGCGACGAGCCTACCGGGAGGCGCGTTGACAGGTGCGGAGGTGTAGGTTCTCGCGGAACCTGTCACTTTCTCGGTTTCTTGTCACGGGGTTGTCATTTTCTCGGTTTCTTGTCACGAAGTAGGGCGTCGAGGAGCATGCTGGACCCATGGGAGTCAGCGTTGCCCCTGAGGTGATGTGCACCTTCCTCGATGCTGAGGGCGAGGAGCACAGCGCAGCCCTGTCGCGCGTCGACCCGGTGGCTGTCGTCCACGGGCGTCCTGCGCGGGCCTTCCCTTCGCATGCTGCCCTTCGGCACTATCCGGGCTGGTGGTGGTCGGCAACGATGGGTGACCTCGTCGGCTACGAGAGCCTGCTCGAACGCGACTGCCTCATGGTTGCCGACCAGGACCCCGAGGTCGTGGGCATCGCCAGCCAGCCCTTGTGGCTCCAGGGGACCTTGGATGACGGGCAACCAGTCCGCCATGTGCCGGACTATCTCCTTGCCCGACGTGATGGCGGCTGGACGTTGGTCGATGTGAAGCCCCAGCGGCTGGTGGACGAACCCGCGGTGGGCAAGGTCTTGTCCTGGACAGGGCAAGTGGCTGCGCGGCGAGGCTGGGCCTACGAGGTGTGGACCGGCGGCAGCCCGGTCAGGTTGGGCAACCTCCACTTCCTTGCCCAAGGCCGCCGCCCCCACCTGGTCGATCCCGTCATCCTTGTGTGCTTCCCCACCATTGCCCGCCCAGGCATGCGGTTGGCCACATTGCAGGAACAGGCCCAGGCCACGGGAGGGTGGTCGGCTTCGGCGGTGCGCAGCGCTCTGATCACGGCCCTGTGGTCGGGCAGTGTGTCGGTCGACCTCGACCAGCCGCTGACCAACAATTCACTGGTCACCAGAGTCCGGAGCGCAGCATGAACACGACCCCCAGCTTGCGTCTCAAGGTCGGCGAGCGACTCTGGTTCGACGGGCAGGTTTGGACCGTCCGCGAGGTCAGTGCGCAGACCGCGGACCCGGTCGACTCGGTGGGTTCCCAGCGTCGCGCCGCCCTGACCGACTTGATCGGGGTCGCGACGAACCTCACCGACGAGCCGAACCCACCCGCCCTGGGCGACGACTTGGCAGCCATCCTGCTGTCCCAGTTGACCAGGGCACAACGGCGCGAGGTCGAATCTCAGTACGAACTGCTCCGCCCGTTGCTCGACAAACCCTTGGCCAACAGCGAGTTGGAGGCCGCTGCTCACCAGCAGGGCATCTCGGCCCGCACGCTGCGACGACGCATCGAACGCGCGAACGAGCTCGGGCCAGCCGGGCTGCTTGACAACCGCCTCACCAAACAAACACGGCGCTCGGTCGACCCACGATGGGACCAGGCCTGCCGCGAGGTGCTGTACACCATGGTCAACGCCTCCACACCGACCAAGCGCACCGTGATCCGACTCACCAACCAGCGGTACCTGGAAGCCGTCCCCGACGGGCAGGTCCCCAGCCAGGCCGTGGCCTACCGTCGCCTCGACGAGCTGGACAAGGGCCGACGGACCTTCGGGGAGGCCAAACAACGCCGATCCGTGGCCCACCGCCCGACCGGGGTGCTGGGGCAATTGTCAACGACCCGGCCCGGTGAGTACGTCCTCATGGACGGCTACCGACTCGACGTGTTCGCGATGGAACCCGTCACCAACCGGTGGGTCAACACCGAACTCACCGTCGCGATGGACCTCTACGACCGCGGCATCCGAGGGATCCGGCTTCGCCCGATCGCGGCGAAGGCCGCCGACGTCGCCAGCGTCCTGTTCCAGATGATGACCCCACAAACCTGGGGCACCGCCCCAGACAGCCCCGTCGGTCCCTACTCGGGGGTCCCCGAACACCTGGTCATCGGCACCACCGGTACGTTCCCCGACACGATCGTGATCGACCACGGCAAGGTCTACCTGTCCGACCACACCGCCGCGACCTGCCGGCGGCTCGGAATCTCGATCCAGCCCGCCATCCCACTCAAGCCAACCGACAAGCCGGCCATCGAACGGTTCTTCCGGACCCTGCGCACCGGCCTGCTCGACAAGCTGCCCGGCTACAAGGGCCCCAACATCGCTTCGCGCGGCCTCGATGTCGAGAAGGGCGCCTTCTACTACGTCACCGAGCTCGAACAGATCATCCGCGAATGGGTCGGCGAGTACCACCAGATGCCCCACTCCGGGCTGGTTGAC
The DNA here is from genome assembly GCF_043424415.1 of Luteococcus sp. Lineage (NCBI taxonomy): Bacteria > Bacillati > Actinomycetota > Actinomycetes > Propionibacteriales > Propionibacteriaceae > Luteococcus > Luteococcus sp. The sequence goes on from NZ_JBHWOO010000312.1 coordinate 2,393, forward strand.
CCCCGCCTGCCCCGCATCGAGCTGTCCCCCAACGAGATGTACGCCCGCGGCATCGCCGTGGCCGGCGAGCTGAACCTGCCCGCCAGCCAGGACCTCTACTACGAGTTCCTCGACTGCCAGTGGCGCACCATCCAGCACTACGGCGTCGAGATCGACGGCCGCATCTACGACGGACCCGCCCTCAACCCCTACCGCGGCACCAAGTCCAGCTACGCCGGCGCACACCCCGGCAAGTGGCCCTTCATGGTCGACATCGACGACATCCGCACCATCCAATTCCAAGACCCCGACACCCGCCAGTGGCATCCCCTGACTTGGCGCCAGGCCCACCTGCTCAACGCCCCCTTCAGCGAGGACGCCGCCAACTACACCCGAGCACGAGGAGTGCTGGAGAACCGCCACGTCGAACCCGACCAGGCCATCCAGGACCTGCTCAGCCGCTGGTCACGCGACGAGACCCTCGACCGGCGCGAACGCAACCTCGCCCTGCGCTTGGCCAGCCAGCCCACCGCGCCCAACGGCCAGTCCAGCCAGATGCTCGCCTCCAACCCCGGCGTCATTGACCTGGTCACCACCCCACGCCGACCCGCCCTGCGCGTCGTCGACGACGTCGACGTGTTCGAGCGCTACTACCTCGAGCACCCCAAGAACCACCAGCTGGAGGTGTTCGACGAATGAACGGCAGTCCCTGGGCCCAGTGGTGCCGCGACAACCCCGTTGCCAAGGACGTCATCACCACGCGGCGCGGCTGGAACAACTACGTCCACCGGCCCCCACGGCAGCCGTTCGAGACCTTGTCACGCCGAGAGATGGCCCTTCTCGATGAAGATGACCTCGACGACTACAACGCCGCTCGCGCCATCTGGAACGGGAACCTGCCCACCATCAAGACCCAACAACTCACCCGGGCCTTCAGCATCATGGACCAGGTCATGGCTTCCAACGTGCGCGACAGTGAGCAGCAACGCACCAACATCGTCATCGACGCCGCACCCGGTCTTGGCAAGACCACCATCGCCCAGCGCTACGCACGCCAGTTCCACCGCGGCATCGAACGCCGCCACGGCACCCGCACCGACAGCGGCAACCTCCGTGTCCCCGCGGCCTTCCTCTCCGTCGAGGGAGCCACCACCCTCAAGGGCCTCAACCAGCGCCTGCTGAACTTCTACGGCCACACCGCTGCGCAGGGCCGCCTCACATCCCAGCGCCTCGAAGACCTCGCCGTCGACTGCGTCTCGGCCTGCGAGACCCAACTCATCGTCATCGACGAGCTCCACTTCGTCGACTTCCGCCACCGCAACGGCATCGAACTGTCCAACCACCTCAAGAGCTGGTCCAACGAGATGCCCGCCACCTTCATCTACGTCGGGGTCAACCTGCGCGCCAAACGCTTCTTCGACGAAGGCATGGCCGGCGACAACGTCACCTACACCCAAACCAGCAGCCGCTCCGTGCGCTGCGACGTCGTCCCCCACGACATCTCCACCACCGCCGGGTTCCGCGCCTGGGTCGACCTGCTCAACACCTTCGAGAACCACCTCATGCTCACCGACCAGCAACCCGGCATGCTCGCCAACCAAGCCCGCGAGATCTACCGCCGCACCCAAGGACGCATCGGGTCACTCACCGGCCTGCTCAACCGCGGCTGCCAAGTCGCCGTCTCCACCCACACAGAGGCCCTCACCCCCGACGTCATCGACCAGGTAGTGCTCGACAATGCCGCAAACACATCGCTCGCCTCGTAGCTCCCTGTCAGGCCACCGGCCTCCCGAACTGGTCCTCATCCACGGCGGCGAACACGAACCGCTGCCCATCCGCGTCGCCCCCCTCCCCGACGAATGGGCCGCCTCATGGCTACGCCGCCTGGCGTGGCGCTACGACGTCGCACCCAACAAGTTCTTCAACCAACTCGGCTACCGGCGCAAGATCCACACCGTCCACACCATGGCCACCCGCCTCAAAGTGAACGCCCACAGCCTTGCCGATCACCTGCAACTCAGCGAACAGGAACGCCAAAACCTCGCCGCTCCAGCTCCTTTGGCGCAGGCCACCTACACCTACGCCCGCCAATACGGCCTACTCGCCGGCCCCACACGCAGCGCCCGCTTCTGCCCCCTCTGCCTGGCCGACGAGGCGCCCTACTGGCGGGCCGTCTGGACCCAACCACTCATGCTGTGCTGCCCCACCCATCACGTCGCGCTGGTCAACACCTGCCCCGAATGCCACCAACCACTCATGGCCAGCCACGCTTGGGCCACCGCACCCTGAAGCGCCCCAGGTTTGATGCCGCATCCTTGTGAGTTCGAGAGGATGTCAGCATGCCGAAAGTTGTCGATGAGAAGGTCCGTGCCCGGGCGGTGCGGTTGGTGCAGGAGCACCGAGCGGAGTACCCGACGGTGTCGAA
>NZ_JBHWOO010000313.1:0-5987 GCF_043424415.1 Luteococcus sp.
CCTGTCCGTCGTCGTGTGGGCGTGGGCTGCGTGCTCAACCCTCCACGGGGCTCTGCTCGCCCGAGATCGCCTCGGGCGTGATGTTCTGCTCGGCGATCTCCTCGGCCTCGGTCGGCTCCAGCTGCGCCTGGTCGACCGGGAGGGCGTCGCCGTCCTCGGAGCGCGGGGCGACCGTCGACGGCAGGATGCAGCGCAACAGCGTGACGCTACGGCCGGGCAGGTCGAACTCCTGCATCGGCGCGATCGGGTCGCCGGGCAGCTCCTCGCGGTGGGCCGTGGTGGCCATCACCTCGTAGCCGTCGGCCCACGGAGCGCCGGGCAGACGTACCAGGACGTCATTTGCGGCGCCGTTGAAGAACACCAGGAAGGCCGAGTCGGCGTCGCTGGTGTACATGCCCAGGTGGCGACGGCCACCGTCATGCCACTGCTCCTCCCGCATCTCGCCGTCCCAGCCGTCCAGCCAGGCCAGGTCGAAGCGGCCGGTGGGGTGGCCCTCGGCATCCAGCACCGGCTCGTGGCGGCGGAAGTTCTGCGAGCGCAGCGGCGCGTGGTCGCGGCGGGCCCGCATCAGGGTGGCCGACAGCTCGTGGACGTCACCCCAGTCGTCCAGGGTGTCCCAGTGCACCCAGCTGATCGGGGAGTCCTGGCAGTAGGCGTTGTTGTTGCCGCCCTGGGTGCGGCCGAGCTCGTCGCCGGCGGTGATCATCGGCACGCCGGAGGACAGGATCAGCGTGGCCATCATGTTCTTCACCTGGCGGTGGCGGAAGTCGTTGATCGCCTGGTCGGTGGTCTCACCCTCCCAGCCACAGTTCCAGGAACGGTTGTCGTCGGCGCCGTCGCGGTTGCCCTCGCCATTGGCATCGTTGTGCTTGATGTCATAGGTGACCAGGTCACGCATGGTGAAACCGTCGTGGGCGGTGATGAAGTTCACCGAGCTGGCCAGCGGGCGGCCGTCGTGGTCGAAGATGTCGGGCGAACCGGACAGGCGGGTGGCCAGGGTCGAGACGCCCTGGGTGGCGCCGCGCCAGAAGTCGCGCATGAAGTTGCGGTACTGGTCATTCCACTCGCTCCAGCCGTGGCCCCAGTTGCCCACCTGGTAGCCGTAGGGACCCATGTCCCAGGGCTCGGCGATCATCTTGATGCCCTCGAAGGCCGGATCGGCCGCGATGCGCTTCTTGAACTCGTGCTCCTGGTCGACGTGATGGTTCTCGTCGCGGATCAGGGTGGTGGCCAGGTCGAAACGGAAGCCGTCGACGCCCATCTCGGTCACCCAGTAGCGCATCGAGTCGATGATCATGTTGAGCACGCCGGGATGCGAGGTGTCGACCGAGTTGCCGCAGCCGGTCACGTCGTAGTCATTGCGCAGGTCATTGGTCAGGCGGTAGTAGCCACGGTGGTCCAGGCCACGGAAGCTCAGGGTCGGGCCCTGGTGACCGCCCTCGGCGGTGTGGTTGTAGACCACGTCGAGCAGCACCTCGATGCCGTTCTCGTGGAACTTGCTGACCATCTGCTTGAACTCGTCCACCTGCTCGCCGAGGGTTCCCACGGAGGAGTAGGAGGCGTGCGGGGCGAAGAAGCCCAGCGTGTTGTAGCCCCAGTAGTTGCTCAAGCCCTTGCCCACGACGAAGGGCTCGCTGACGAAGTGGTGCACCGGCAACAGCTGGACGGTGTTGATGCCGGTCTCGAGCAGGTAGTCGATGACGGCGTCATAGGCCAGGCCAGAGTAGGTGCCACGCAGGTGCTCCGGGACGGCCGGGTGGAGCGTGGTGAAGCCCTTGACGTGCGTCTCGTAGATGACGCACTCCTCCAGGGGGCGGCGCTGCTCGATCGGGGTGGGGGCCGCGGAGCCGGCGACCACGACCGACAGCGGGACGGACTCGAAGGAGTCGGTCTCGTCGATCTCGTAGTTGCTCTCGGCGGTGTGGTCGAGGATCGGCCCGGAGTAGTCCACGCCGGCGGTGATCGCGCGGGCATAGGGGTCGAGCAGCAGCTTGGCCGGGTTGGCGCGCACACCCTTGTCGGGATTCCACTCACCATGGACGCGGAAGCCGTAGCGCTGGCCGGCCTCGACGCCGGGGACGTGGACGATCCACACGCCATCGGGATTTCCGGCCATGTCCACATTGCGCTGGCTGCGATCGGCGGCGACGAGCGCCAGCTCGACACGGCTGGCACGCGGCGCCCACAGGGCGAAGCGGCAGCCGTCGTCCATCAGCTGGGCGCCGAGGATCGAGGAGTCGACGGGGGAAGGAGTCAAAGTCATCTGCAAGGGGTGCCTTCTAGGACGTGGACCGGACCGCCCGGCCAACAGGTGGCCCGTCCCCGACCCTGAGATGGGCCGGACGAATCGGGCACGAAGCCCCATTTTGCCACCATCTGGAAGGGTAGAGGTCCACGGACACCCACGCACACCGTTCTCAGCTGCTTCCGGGCTGGCATGAGGCCGGGACAAGGCATAGCCTCGCACGGGTCCAACCGCCACCAACGACAGGCAGACATGAGCAACCAGACGATGCCGGGGGCGCCGTCCGGGCCGCGCAGCTATCTCGACCACGCCGCCTCGAGCCCGATGCGTCCCAGCGCCACCGAGGCGCTGCTGAGGGGCAGCCACGTGGTGGGCAATCCCGCGGCGCTGCACGGCAGCGGCCGTGCCGCCCGCGCCCTGCTGGAGGATGCCCGCGAGCAGCTGGCCGAGGCCGTCGGCGCCCACCCCAGCGAGGTGGTCTTCACCAGTGGCGGCTCCGAGGCGGACTCCATCGCGCTGACCGCCGGCAGCCGTCGTCCCGGACGCCGCGGCGTTGTGGTGGGCGCCACCGAACATCCCGCCGTCGCGACGGCCCGCCTGCGCCTGCCGTCGACCGACGTGCTGCCCTGTGACCGTGACGGCCACCCCGACCTGGACGCCCTCGCCGAGCGGGTCGGTGCCAGCACGGCCCTGGTCTCGGTGATGAGCGTCAACAACGAGACCGGCACCCACATCGACCTCGCCCCGGTGGTGGAGCAGGCCCATGCGGTGGGGGCCTGGGCCCACAGCGACGCGGTGCAGGCCCTCGGCCACGTCCCGGTCGACTTCGCCGACAGCGGCCTGGACCTGATGAGCCTGTCGGCCCACAAGGTCGGCGGGCCTGTCGGGATCGGGGCGCTGGTGGCCCGTCGCGAGGTGGAGCTCGGCACCTACGGCCTGGGTGGCGGACAGGAACGTGACGTGCGCTCCGGCACCCAGCCGGTGGCCCTGGCCGCTGCCTTCGCCGCAGCCGCCAAGCAGGCCGCCGAGGAGCTGGAGGTTGAGTCCGCACGGCTGGCAGGCCTGCGCGATGGCCTCGTGGAGAGGGTGCGCGCCACCATCACCGGCGCCTGGGTGAACGGCGGCGAGCGCACCAGTCCCGCCATCGTGAACATCACCTTCGATGGCACCAGGGCTGATGACGTGCTGATGCTGCTCGACCAGGCCGGGGTGGACTGCTCCACCGGCGCAGCCTGCAGGGCCGGGGTCCACCAGCCCAGCGAGGTGCTGCTGGCGATGGGGCGCAGCCTGGACACCGCCCTCGCCTCGGTGCGCTTCAGCTTCGGCCCGTCCACCACCGCAGAACGGGTGGGCTCCCTGGCCAGCCTGCTGCCCGGTGTGGTCTCGCGCGCCCGGACCGCCTACGTGGCTGGGGAGGGCGAGCGATGAGGGTCCTGGTGGCGATGTCCGGCGGGGTCGACTCTGCCGTCGCCGCGGCGCGCATGGTGGCCGCGGGCCACGAGGTCACCGGCGTTCACCTGGCGCTGAGCCGCAATCCGCAGTCCTTCCGCACGGGTGCGCGCGGTTGCTGCTCGCTGGAGGATTCCCACGACGCCCGCCGCGTCGCCGACCGGCTCGGCATTCCCTTCTACGTCTGGGACCTGGCCGAGCAGTTCAAGACCGAGGTGGTCGACGACTTCGTGGCCGAGTACGCCGCCGGCCGCACGCCGAACCCGTGCCTGCGGTGCAATGAGAAGATCAAGTTCGCCGCCGTGCTGGAGCGGGGGATCGCCCTGGGCTTCGACAAGGTCGCCACCGGTCACTACGCCCGCCTGGAGGAGGTGGACGGCCACGTCGAGCTGCGCCGCGCAGCGGACATGGCCAAGGACCAGTCCTATGTGCTGGGCATGCTGGACCAGCGCCAGCTGCGCCGATGCCTCTTCCCGCTGTGCGACACCGAGAAGGCCCAGATCCGCGCCGAGGCGCGAGAGCTCGGGCTCGGCGTGGCCAAGAAGCCGGACAGCCACGACATCTGCTTCATCCCCGATGGCGACACCGCAGGCTACCTGGGCCGAGTCCTGGGCGAGCGGCCGGGCATGATCGTCGACGTCGAGGGCACCCCGGTGGGTGAGCACAGCGGGCACCACCAGTTCACCGTCGGACAGCGACGGGGACTGCGCCTGGGTGTCCCGGCCGTCGACGGCCGACCACGCTTCGTGCTCGAGGTGGAGCCGGTCAGCAACACCGTGACGGTGGGCCCCCGCGAGCTGCTGGCGGTGCGACGCATCGAGGCGATTCGCCCGACCTGGACCCAGGAACCCGTCCCGGGGCCCTGGCGTGGACAGGCGCAGGTACGCGCCCACGGCGAGCCGATGCCCGCCACCGTCACCGCCACCGACCGGGCCATGATCGTCGAGCTCGACGAGCCCGCCGACGGCATCGCGCCCGGCCAGGCCGTCGTGGTCTACGACGGCGACCGCGTGGTGGGCAGCGCCACCATCGACCGCACCCGCGTCACCACGGGGGAGGCAGCATGAGCAGCATCCAGGCCACCGGTGTGGGATCGCTGCCCGGCACCGACATGCCCGGGGCGCTGCGCCACGTGCTGGGCAGCATGGAACTCGCCTGGCTGCCCGAGCTGCCCGCGCGCGGAGTCGGGGCCGACATGGTGGGGCGTACCGCGGCCATGTTGGAGGGCCTGGCCGTCGACCTGCAGCCGCAGGGCTGGCGGCTGGGCGAGCGCAGCGGCATCGACCACCACCGCGCGAGGTCGCTGCTGCGCGCCGACCTCGACGAGCTGGAGGAGTACGCCCAGACACACCACGGACAGGTGACGATCACCGCCACCGGACCGCTGACGCTCGCGGCGCTGATGGAGCGTCCTCGTGGGGACAAGGTGCTCGCCGACCACGGGGCACGGCGGGAGCTGGCCTCATCCCTGGGACTGGGGCTCGCCTCACTGGTCGGCGAGATGCGACGCCGGCTACCGGAGGTCTCCTGGCGGGTCCAGCTCGACGAACCATCGATGCCCGCGGTGATTTCAGGCCAGGTGCCCACCGCGTCGGGCTTCTCGCGCCTGCGGCCGGTGGACCGTCCCCTCGCGTCGGCCCTGCTGGAGAAGACCACCGCGCCGCTGGCCGGGATCGACTGCCCGGTGCGCCTGCACAGCTGTGCCGCCGGGCTGGACCTGGACCTGGTGCTGCGCCGCGTGGCCGGCATCGATCAGGTGGGCCTGGATGCGCGCTGGATCACCGGACGGGACTGGGACGTGCTCGGCCCCTGGCTCGAGGAGGGAGGCCAGCTGGTGCTGGGACTGGCCCGCACCGACCAGGCCGACCAGCTGCAGCGTCCCGACGAACTGGTGCGCCGCGGCCTGGAGCTGCTGCGTCCCCTGGGGCTCGACCCGACGGTCCTGCACGCAGGCCTGGTGCTGTCGACGGCCTGCGGTCTGGCGGGCTGGAGCACCAGGGCGGCCTCGGCCCAGCTGGACGCGCTGGTGGAGGCCGCGCCGCTGCTGGCCGAGCAGCTGGCGCGCTGACGGGTAGTCTCGCACCATGCGTGGCTTCTCCGACCTGAACCTCAACGGCGCCAGCCCTGCCCGGGTGCAGCCCGCCGTGGGGGAGTGGGGTCCCGAGCGGATCCCCACCACCCAGGCCAAGAAGCGACTGCGGATCTGGGTCTCGCTGGGCTTCGTCGCCTCGGTCTGCGCCCTGTGCGGACTCGGCTGGTACTTCTACAAGGTGCTCAACGGCATGGCCTGAGC
>NZ_JBHWOO010000314.1:0-15262 GCF_043424415.1 Luteococcus sp.
GTGACCCGGAGCTGCGCGACTGGCTGCTACACACTCGCGACTTGCTCATCAGCCCAGAGGAAAATCAGGCTGTCGACCTCGCGGTGGCGGGCCGGCGTCTCGTGGACACTGTGATGGGAGCGCGCCCCGTTCCGTCCCGCGATTCCCGCGTCACGACACCGCGCCCTGACCCCGGCCGGGATCTTCTCGATCTCGTCTCGCCCGCACGACCGCAGGACCAGAAGACCACCGGACCCTCTATCAGCGATCCGGTGGCTCCTTCTGCCGAGGAGGGCCGAGAGGACTCTCTCGAGCAGTAGCCCCCTGGCTACAGCGCAGCTTCGTCTGCCGCCTCATCTTCTGTAGGCATCTCCGCAGCGAGCAAGGGGGTAGGAGACTCTCCCTGGACAGCCAGGTCCTGGCTAAGGGACGTATCGGAGGTGCCGACAGCTGCAGCGTAAGCGTCGATGGCTTCTTCCGGCATTCCGGTGGCCTCCATGTCCTCGATCACTTCCGCCGGCGATAGTGCCCCAGGGGTTCTACCATCATCACCGAACGCCACTCTATCCAGCGTTTCGCACAGATTATCGAGGCTGTGGTGGGTGAGTGTTCCGAGCTGGCTCAGTCTCGTCTCAAACTCGCCCAGCGGAGTGTCGCTGACGGTGGCGGCGTCGTTGTCCCAGGCAGCCCACGATTCAGTCATCCCACGCCGCTGCAGCTCTGCGACGAAGAATCTGTCGGCACCTTCCCTTTCTGCCCACTGGCCCACGACCAGGCCGGCTAAGGCCGCTGATGCCAACTGCCCCGGTGTGAGGTGTCGATACGTCGCCGGACCGGCAGCTCTGGTCGATTGGCGCAGAGTGTGCCGGCGCGATGATCCTGCTGCCTGCCGGATCAGTCGAAGAGCCCGGGCTAGGGAGCGGTCGATCTCTGATCTGGATGAGGGCGTGGGGGTCATGAGGGTGATCCGTTTCTCTTTATGTGCTCGCCGCGATCAAGGTCTCCCGCTTCCTGGGAAAGGGCGTGCAGTCTGCTGGTCAGTTCTTCAAGGGCCGGCTCGTGGAGTTCCCATTGCCGGTGGAGCGGGGTCGGCATGATCACTCCTCTCCACCTTCGGGGATTGGATCAACGGGGAGCGGCAGAGTGGGCATGTCCTGCCGACGGCAGTCCGCCATCACACCGTCGTCGCGCATTAGGTAGCGCATGTGGTAGTCCGCGTGGGACCGCAGGAAAGTCTCCAGGAATGTCGCAGGTTCCGAAATTCGCAACTGCTCGTAGCGGCGCCACAAACTATCCAGGCGGAGGACGACGTCGGCGTGGGCCCACCATGTTTTCGCCCAGCGGACCTCATTGATCCGGGCTTCGGTGACGCCGTAGAGCGGAGCAATGAGCTCATCGACGAACTGGTAGACGTCCAGGAACTGTGTCTCTGGAACTTGATCACTCATGCTGTGACTCCCAGCTGCGCACGGATTCTCTCAGGCCAAGGCCGGACCCAGAAGGGCTCCATCTCCGCGACCATGGGTCGGCGTTTTGATGCGAGCACGAGCGCCCTCCACTGCTGCAGGCTGGCAAGCTCGGAGACAGTGAGGATCTTCTTCTCCCGCCGCTGTGTGCTTACCGAGCGGGGGCCGTCGCCGGTACGGCTGGTCGACGACTCGAAGACCTCGACCTCGCCGATAAGAGATTCAAGCTTCTGCAGCATCTTGTCGTCGCGAACACCGCCGCCGTAAAGCAAGATCGAAGCCGCTGACCACATCGCTTCCATGCCTTCCTCCCCCCACACTCCTACGCCCTGCGTGTACGACTGCAGGATGGTCATCAGGATGATTCCGCGCGAGCCGTAGTGGCTGTAGAGTGACGGAAGTTCTGGCCACTTCACGACATTGGCGGCCTCATCGAGCGCCGCCACGAGCGGCACTGGGAGACGGCCACCACACTGCTCTCCGTATTGCTCTGCTGCAGTAGTTATCGCCGCGGTGAGGGCTGTCGTCAGGGCTGCAGCGTTGTCGGCACCTTCCTTGCTGAGGATGTAGACGGTGTCCTGCTGACCTCGAACGAAGCTGGCAGCATCGAAGCGCCGATGCCCTTCGGCTGGGGTTACCCACTTCAACGTTTCTCGGCGTCCGAGAGGAGTTGCCATCTGGGCAGCTTGTGAGAACAGGCCCGAGCGAGTCTTCTCCGTGATCGTATACGTCGCGGCGAGTGCTGTGGCTTGCTGCGACCATTCGGGATATGCATTCAGAATCCGCACAGAAGTGCGGTCAGAGTCATCATTGACCCAGACATAGACGTCGCCAATGGGACGATTGTCCAGCGCGGCGGCCAACATGAACCGCGACAGCAGGTCGCGGCCGCCATCTGAGAAGTACGCATCCCCGCCACTGTCGTGGCCACGAGCAGCTGTCTTGAAGATATCCGCGAGCCGCAGTGCGGCCGCGTCCATCATGTCGGCCTCGCGCCGGATCATGTCCAGCGGGTCAAAGAACCACGGGGACTGATTGAATCCGGACGCGATGCGCTGCGGATCAAATACCCACACCTCTCCCCTACCGGCAGTGACCGCGATTGTGTCGTCGATGATGTCTCTTTTGTTGGACGTGGTGACCACGTTGCCTGGGGCGTCGACTATCGCAGGGATCACCTGTGACGTCGTCTTTCCCATCCGAGGGCCAAAGATGACCAGGTAGAGGTCCTCCCATGTCGAGTACAAGCCCGTCCTCGTGCCGGGAACCTTACCGAATCGCAGGCCTGGATGACTCTTCGCAAGCTCAGGATGAGGAAGCCACTTCTTTGCATCTTCCTCGGCGTTCCCTCGGCTAAGGCTCTGAACGTCGGACGAATCCGCCAGGTACTTCGCTGCCGCATCGACGCGGGTCGCCGGCTGTCGCCACCGGCGCAGCGCCCACCACACGGTTCCTCCAACTACCGCGACCATCAGCCATGCGGAAGCGACGACGACGGTAGCCGTCATCGACCATGTCCTATGGCCACCGAGGAACTCTCCAAAGGTCATGAACGGGTTGGACGAGGGAGGGGCCGAACCCGTCACTCTGTGCTGGACCCATGCTCCGACCTGGGCTGACAGCACACTTCCTGCCACGACGCCTATGGCCAGGAATCCCATGGCCGTTCCTATGTCCATGCCGACGCCACCGTTGTGACGTGGGTTGCGGCGCCCTCTCGACATGATCAGTCCTCCTCATCGTGTTCAACGAGGCTGGCCAGGTCGGTGTCCTGCCAGCGTTGGAAGCCGGGGGTCTCGGCAAGCCGGATAGCTCGTTCGTCCTCATTAACGTCAACGTCGACCGCGACGCCTTGCCGAGCCCCAGCACGCTGCAGGACGTCGATCTCGAGGTGTGGGCAGGTCGTAACGATTGTCAGCCAGCCGCCCTCACCAGCCGTGCGCAGTGCCTTAGACCCGATCCATACCGCCTTCTCCGCTGCTGACTGCTCGGCACTGACCAGGTCGCCGGGGACGCGCACTCGGTCGTCATCGAAGAATCGCCCGTACCAGACCGCTGATCGGTCAGCAGCGACAACGGCGTACGCGCCTGATCCGTCGTCTCCTTCGACTGCCGCTGACCACAGAGTGACGTGGGGACCAGTGCGAGGAGCGTCGACCAGGGCGGCTACCGTATTGTCCAGCGAGCTTTCCCTCTCTTCGCGGGCCGCGGCCCGCAGGTCGTCATAGAAGACACCGATCTTCTTTAGGGAGTGCTTGAACTTGGGGAAGTCGTTCCTGGTCATCAGGCCCTGCTCTTCTGCGAAGGACTTGAGCTCCAGGTGGGTTAACGCAGTGAGGGACGACTTGTTCTCCGAGACCAGTGTCTCGATTTCTGCCCAACGCTGCCTAGTGTTCGAACTCATGGGGCATGGTTTCCTTTCGTAACTGTGACATCTGATGCTTAGTAAGTGGTGCTGAGGTACTCGTACGACGCCGGTTTCCACTCGCCTTCCACGAGTTCGACAGTGACGGCGACGGTTCCCTCATGAAACGGTGTGCGCTCGCCGTCCGGGTGCCAAATCTCCTGACGGAGGGTCAAATCGACAACCACGGGGCCGTCATCCCCAACGACGCCATCTTCCAAGGGGATGGCCACTGCGTGCACGCGATCACCTGCCGATGCCCACGACTGCCACTGCGGAGGAACCACAGGGTCCGGTTCTCCTACTGCATAGTCATAGAGATCACCTGAGAGACGGTCTGCGATGCTCGCAGCCGATGCCTGCGGGGAAGTCTGCTCTGCAGGATCCCAGCTAAAGAAGGTTGCGATTGCCGACTGGGCGGCGACGGTGGGATCAGCAGTTAATGGATCCTCCACCTCGATCCCCTCGTCCGTCCCAGACTCCACGTCCTCCCGGATCACCGTCTGCGTCAAGGCGTAAGCGCCAATTGCGCCCGCCACCACCAAACCGACAATGACGGTAAGGATGACTAGTGTCCTTCTGCTCATTGCGATTACCTCACTTCTCCGTACTTGGCTGCTTTTTCGGGCACGATCTTTACGTACTTTTGTGTCTCCGCGAACGGAGGTACTCCTCCGTGCGCTGTAACGTTTCCTGGTCCGGCGTTGTAGCCGGCCAACATGAGCTCCACCGGGTCCCCTTCAATCTCCCCTGAGAGAATCTGTGGCTTCTGATCCTCAGCAATCGAGCACAGATAGCGGGCCGCGGCCATTGACGCGTCCCCTGGATCACTGGGGGATCCAGAACCGGCTGGGCCCTCCACCTCGCCGTTTTCGTTTACCTCTGCTCCGATCTGCGCCCACGTACCGGGCATGAACTGCGCGTATCCCAGAGCGCCGGCGTGGGAGACGGCAGACGGAGAGAAGCCGGACTCCTGCTCCATAAGCCCCGCCACCAGTGCTGACGACACCTCCGGGCAAACCCCTCCCGCCCGCTCAATCCACGGCAGCAATTCCGGCGGGATTCCTTCACTCGTGTGCAGGGAGTCATCGACGGCGCCCAAGGCGGTCTCACACTCGGGGTCGGCGCTGCTCCGGTTGACCGCAGCAGACCCCCCGACAGGCCCTGCCCCCAGCTCTTGGCCCGGAACTGCCATTGGGGACGAGTTCAGCGATACGTGGACATGATCGAAGTGGTTCTCGCTCGGAGAGCCGCGATCTTCCATCTGATAGCCGGTCCCGTCCGGGAACGAGATGTACTGCCGCCAGATCAGGTACTCGACGTCGTAGAACTCTGCGTTGGAGAGAAAGTGGCCCACGATCTCATCCCCCAACTCCTTTCCTTCGGAGGTCTCCCACTGCGGAATCATGAAGTCGACTGCCCGGCCTTCCGGATGATCGGCCGCTGCGCCGCCATTCGAGCGCCAACCGCCGATGACCTCGACCACAGGGAAGTTTGCCGCTCCGCCACGACCCGCCTTAACCGCGTTAATCTGAAGATTTGTCTCGTTCAGGCGCGGATCGGGAGCCAGCTCGGTCGTACCCGTGGGCGCGGTCGCTTCCGGGTCACTCGTCTCGCCCGCTGTTCCAGGCTCGACAGCCTTCTCAAGCCACGGCCTCGGGTTTACTGCTTGCCCTCCGGTAAGTCGTCCTCCTGTCCAGACCTCGAAGTGCAGGTGCGATCCTCCCGGACCGGGAGGATCGACGTGCCCGTTATATCCCTCGTCCGCGATGTGCTGACCCGCAGCAACCTCGTCGCCCGCTTTGACGTGGACACCCTCGGCGAACATGTGTCCGTAGACGGTGGAGATCCTCTCGCCGTTGAGGTTGTGGTCAAGGACGATCCACTGCCCGAACCCCGATGCTTCTCCTGCAGCGGCCACCACTCCATCTGCCAGGGCGTAGATCGGCGTTCCAGCACCTTGGGCGATGTCGATGCCCTGGTGTTCCGTTCCCCATCGAGGTCCGAACTCACTTGTGACGGCCGCCATGGCACCGGCCTGCGGCAGCGACATCTCTCCGGTTGGCACACCCCCGGTCATCGGACCGCCGCCGATACCAGGTGTGCAGCGCTCCTCCTCGCCCTGGTCGCCCAGGGCGACGACGAAAAGAACCACGGCCAACGCCAGGACCACTACGAGCACCACGATCTTCTTCACCTGCTCGCCGCCCTGTTTTCGACACTGCATTGACACTTCGAGAGGCGCGTGCGCAGCTCGGTGTTTTCCTTCTCAAGCCACGCCACCCTCCGTTGCGGGGAGGGCCACTGATCCTCCTCGACCAGCCAATCGCGGAGCGTGGTCTTGCCGATTCCATGCTCGTGAGCCGTCGCAATCAATGCGGATGACACCGTTGCGTAGCTCCTCCACCCAGCCGCGAAGTCCCGCATTGCGGCATCCCGGGCCTCGGGAGGTGTCGGCGTTCCGGTTGCCATCACGCATCACCTGCCCTGAAGAAGTCGTCAAATCGCACGTTGGTGTCATGCATACGGTGTTCGATCTCAGATGGCATGAGGATTGTCTGGACGGGGATGCCTGGTGAGCCGTCCTTGGACGGCTTGATCATGAATCGCCCGCGACCTGGAGGGGTAGCTCGTGCACCACGGGTGCGCGATCGCTTCGGTGGGGCTCCCGTCGACCAGGAGGTGATCATCTGTCCTTCGGCCGGGGTGAAGCTCAGCCGTGTGCTGAGAATATCCAGCTCAGATGTAGGAAGTCCTCCGGTGATTACCATGCCGGCACGCTCGATAAATCCCATCGCAGTCTTACGATCTTCCTCGGTGGGGAGTGCCTCGAGGTCCTTGAACGTGTGAGTAATCATGTAGAGCACGGTTGCGTCGGTGCGGTTAAGGCGCGTCAGGCCGTCGACCTGGGCCACCATTCCTGGGGCCGAGGACAAGACCTGCCACATCTCATCCGTGGCCACGGCAAAGATTCTCTGCCCGGTGAGACCAGCGTCGGACAGCATGTGAGCTGCTTCAATCGCACCAAAGGCTGCGGACCAGCAGGCCATCATCACAGCGGCCTTCATTGCGGAGTCCCCTCGGTCGATGGCCGACACGTCGATACAGACCGCTGTGGAATCCACTTCGATGGGAGTGGTGGTCTGACCCGAGAAAATTTGGCCGGTCTGGCCGTCAAGCAGAGCATTCAGTGAGAGAACGAGGTCGTCCACGCGGTCGTTCCATGCTTCATCGTCGCGTGCGCGAGCCAGCGTCCGAAGGTGGTCTGACCCTCGCTCGAGGAGCGTAATCAGATCGCTGAGGACCGGGGGGTTGAGCCAGTCGACCTGATGGGAGTCATAGAGCTCACGGAGCGCGGCCGAGATCAACATGACCTCGTAGTCTCGAATTCGCTCACCACGTCCCAGGCCCACCAGCGTGGTCACCATAGTCACCTGGCGTCCGTGAACCTGTTCCTTAGCACGCTCTAAAAGCTCACCTTTTCCTTCTGCTTCCAGCTTCTCCTGATGCGTTTCAAGCATGGGAATCACCCGCCCAAGGGCACCGACATCGAGGGGGTTTAGGTGTCCCAGACCATGTCCGATAGTGATTACCTGTCCTCCCACCTGCTTTGTGAATCCCACGTACTCACCCTTGATGTCACCCGCCATGATCGGGGTGTGGCCCTGGGCCACATGCCCCATCAGCATCTTGCGGATGAGAGTCGACTTGCCGAGACCGGGAAGCGAAAGAACAAAGCACGACGGGTTGGAAATGATTCCTTCCCTGAACCACGACAGCGGGTCGCAGCAGACTTCGGCTCCTGTGGTCACGTGGGTTCCCAGCGGAGTGCCGATGACCGGTGCCGGGGCACCGACAACGTTGGGATTGAATCCTGCCCCGAAGTTGGTGGTTGTCTGCCATTCTTTAGGCCCTGATACCACCCTCTGGGTGCCACCGGCACGCCCTCGGAAGCCGAAGACCGTCGCACGGGAGTAGGCCCTCTCCCCGACGACCTCGACTGCACCCGCGGTGCGGCTCGACCAGCTCTCTGCACGGCGCAGCTCCGACCTCTGAGCCCGAGACCATCGACGGTAGTTCCTTCCTTGTCGGGTCAAGGGATGAGGAGCTGTTGCCTCACCTGCGGCGATTGCTTCTTGCAGTTCCTCGAAGTTCAAGGTTTTAGTCGTCACAAGATCACCTCCAGGTGCTGCCAGCCGAGCACTCCTAGACCTAGGGCCATGCCCATCCCGAGCTGCTGTCGTCCGAAGAGACGTCGAACCCGCAAGCGTGCTCGTGCGTCCAGCTGCGCTAAGCACAGCGCAGCCAGGTACGTGCCGGTGTCACGGCGCCCCGCCTCATACGAGATCGTCAGGAGTCCGACCCGCCGCCCGGACGAAGTCTTGTCCAAACCCGCCGCAGGACGGAACACCCGTGCCAGACGGAAAGTTGCATCAACTCGTGGTCCCAGATCCTGGATTATCGAAGCGAGCATTTCCAGCACCGTGCCATCTCCGTCACAGGTGACCTCGAATACGACGTGAGTATTCCCGTCGACGGTCACCTCGCTGGGGCCCTCCTCCACTATGGCTGCACGCGGAGGCCAGCTAGCGGGATGAAGCGGTGACCAATGGAGCTGCCCGAAGGACACCACCTCAGAAGAAGAAAGCGGGCGGGAGTGAAAGCCGCTGTCACCAGCTTGCCGGTAGATCGCCGGTGCGGATGTGGCCAATCGGGTGGCCAGCTCTGTCGGATCCCTTCGCTCATCACGGCCTACAGCCTGCATCGTCGCGGAAAGCGACCAGGAGGGTTCATCTTCTGCGACCGTCAGTGTGGACACCGTCGCCAGTAGGCTCTCCATTCCAACGAGGGAGGCTTCCCACATTCCAAGGGCGTCCGGAGTCACGGTGGCGGCGTCCGTCACCCGCGATAGCATAGTGGCCTGCGCTCGACTCGCGTCTGCAAGGAAACCGACGTAGTGGCCATCGAGATCGCGAACCTCGACAATGTCGATGTCCTGGAGCCCGTGAAGAGCTGTGGACGGTTCAGGGACCCTCCTCTTGAAGGGCTTGGTTATCAGATTAAGGCTCAAGATAGTCTCACATTCCTAGTGCTGTATGAGAAAGATCGGTGGTCTCCTTTTTCCAGGGCACCTGTCCAAGCCCACAGCTAATGACGAACCCGGTGTCCTGCTGGCGATTCATGACCTGGAGTCGCACGCTTGCGCCTGACCCAAGCTGCTCAACTTCATGAACCACTCGGTCACGAGTCGCCAAATCATCGACTGTCGCGGTAACGAAAAGGCTGTAGCGTCCGAGCTGCGCACCCCGCGCCTGTGCGCGACGGGCGGCCTCAGTGTGTTCAAGCCGTAGCCCGGTATCTGCGGGTGTGATCTTTTTAGAGCTGTTGCTTGCTGACTTCGCATCGCGATACTCGCTCTCGACTTTGTAGACCCCCTGGCCGGCCTCGTAAGGGCGGTAGACAACCGCCACCCGCTTCCGGATCGCTCGGGCATGAGGGGCCATCAGGCCGGTGAGAAGAGTGTCTTCAAACGTGGAGCGTGGAGCATCCTTCATCTCCCAGGACACCGAAATGCAGCCATCGTGGTAATAATTAGAGGGTGTTGTCCTTGCCACGGATGGGCCTGCATCGGCCCAGCTCACTCCATGCGGCTGCCCTCCCACTTCGAGTGTCTCCAGGTCCGCTTCTGCCGCTGGGTTGTAGAACGCGTGGACGCGAGCAACGATTTCCTCCTCGTCCATCGGTGAAGCAATGATCCCAGCCCATGCAAGCTGTTGGTACCAACCAGGGACACGCGTAGCCAGCTGATCCATGAACGCCTCGTCCGCGAGGCTCTCCCCGTCGAATCGCACCGTAATTGCGATGTGGGACAGAATCTCCGGAACCCCGGTGGCGAGCGTGCTACCCGCCTCCCTCATAATCTGTTCTGCAATTGGCGGTACTCCCTCCGCAACTATGGAGTCCACTTCTTTAGCGACAAGCTGACCAGTCCCAGGCCGGGTAGAGACAACCGTGGCCACGGAGTCGATGTCACCGGAGAAGGACATCATCGACAGCCATCGCGACCACTCTGACGTCTTGATGTTCCTCTCCTCCTGTGTCATCGGCGTCTGGCCGGTGAGCTGGCAGTCGAGCATGACGGTGGCAAGCCGAGCTGGACCGTCGACAATTGCGGCGAACGGCTGATGGTCAACGTCAGTTCCTCTCAGAACCTTGGTTCGCGATAGCACCCCGGGGAGTCGGTGATGGCCACCGGGCACTCGGGACAACTCCCCAGACAGGTAGATGTGCTCACCTGCCCGCTTACGACCGGAGTCCTGCACGATCATGCGGAGTGTGGTGGCCAGGCTTCTTCCTGCCCACTGCACAGTGACCATGGCGGTGACCAGCGCTGTGACAGGCAGGACGACCAAAAACCCGAAGATCGCTTGTCCCGCCAGATGCGCCAGGAGGTAGCCGAAGAATCCGATGGCGACGACCACGGTCGTCTTCATTGAATATCCACCCAGTCCGGTGCGCTGTGACGGGCGCCCAAGTGAGTACTGCACTGCTTCGACGTCGTGTTTGGACATGTGCTATTTCCTTACCTCTGGACCTGGCCGGCGTAGTGCCCCGGCACACCGATCGATTCGTCAAGCAGTCGCTGGGGTGTGTGCGCTCCCACGCGGCCGACTGCCGACGCTCCTCGAGCGGCGGCCCCCAGGACTGCTCCTGATCCACGGGCGACGGATGCGCCCGCCGCTACCGCTCGGCCTCCCCTTCCGCCGACTGCGCCGCGCGGCTGGGAATTGGTGGAGACTGATCCGCCGCGAACACCGGACGAGGGGGCGGCCCCTCCGCCGCCTCCACTGCTAGAAGGTCGGCCACCCATACCGAATCCACCACCAGCTCCCGGTCCCCCACCCGACGCAGTCAACACGGTGCTTCCACCACCGCCAGAGCCCGTTCCTCCTCTGAACGAGGAAAGCTTGCCGCTAGCTGATGTCGCCGCTCCTGCAGCCGCACCCAGAGCACCACCACCCAATGCACCGACCGCACCCATGGAACCACTGAGCATCGGCGCTGCTGCTCCTCCGCCTGCCTGAGCCGCCAGTGGGACAATCGCGCGCACGAGCGCGGGCGCGGTGAATCCCGCCAGACCAATCATCAGTGCGTTGATCACTGCTGCGCTCACGTCCTGGCCGCTCTGGTTATCAGACACGTTCCACAGGACCACCGAGTAGAGAAGGGCACTGACGGGTTTAAATGCGATTCCTGCCAAGAGGTAGGCCACCAAGTGGTTGAGACCTTGGCGTCCGGTTTCCGTGAAAGACAGGGCAGCGAAGAGTGGAGTAAGGCCGGCGACAATCGGAATGACCAGGACTCGCGTGACTAGCGCGAGGATCTGCACAGCAGAACCAGCCAGGGCTACACCGGAGAGGAACAAGGTCAGGATGGGCCCAAATCCGGTCCCTTCCAGCGCGGTGAGATTAACGAATGCTTCCGGCGACGCTGCGCCGAACTGCGCCATGATCTCGTCAGCGAGCGTGTCGCTGGCCATCATCGCCCCGGGGACGATCACGGGCACAGCAATCGAGAAGATGATCCAGCGGACCATGTTGTCACCGATGTCTTCGATCCCTTGCTGGATTCCTCCCCGGCGAGCTGCCGCGAGTCGGTATCCTCCGACGATGAAGCTCGCGATGAGGGCGAAGCCAGCCAGCCCCATGACGATGTTCTTAACACCGCGGATGTTGGCGTCGGTGTTGACCGAAGTCGTCGAGAAGTCCATCCAGAAAGTCATGGCCACTGCCATGGCTTCGGTGTTTCCCTCCATAACCGACTTCACGAACTTACCAATGGCGTCATCCCAGAAGTCTGAATTCGCGACGGCATCCACCGCCTTGTTGACAGGGAACAGGGCCCCACATGTGGCGGTGTTGGTTCCGCGGCCGAGCGATGCTCGGATAGAGTCGTCCTCTTGGTAGTGGGTAAGAAGTTCTTCGAACCGGGTGGGATCGGCTTCACGTGCTTTTTCGATGTCGCTGTCTGCAAGGAAAAGCGTCCCGTCCACGCCAGGAACGGCTCCGTCTGCGATCATCTGCTTCGCGGCTGACAGTTCGATCTGCCCAGCCGTGCATTCCTCCATGGTGGTGGCCTGCTCCTGCTCTTCCTGAGCAACGGCTACCGCCGCCGGGCCGCCGACCAGCACAGCTACGGCCACGGTGAAGCCCATGATCCACTGGGCGAGAGTCTTCACTGGTAACTCACCTGCGTAAAGCCTTCTTCGCTGGCGGTGGTCCGAGCCTGCTGCTCGTCGGCACTGCCGCTGAAATCAGCCTTCCAATCACCGTCCGTCCAGATCAATGGAACGCGCGCCACCGTGTGCTCAGCCGGGATACCTGCTCCCTGTTCTGCTGCCTTGTAGAGAACTTCCACCACCATCACACGCGGTGAGCAGGTCACCAGCCGATATCCGTGGGCGGCGGCCACCGTTGTGGGGCGCGAGTACGCCATTCCTTCTTCATCGAGAGGCAGCTTGAAGAAGTCACGATCCTCAGCCACTCGCTTGGAGCTCGACCACAGCGCACGGTCGATCTCCTCACCAATCTCATCCCCTTGGGCCGGTAAGCCGTATCCGGTCTGGTTCATCGCGGCGACCACCGCTCCCTGCGGTGACTTCGCGTACCCTCCGGGCACCCCCTTGGTCATAGTGGTCGGTCCGGCCTGCTCGTTAACCACCAAGAACCGTGCGTTGACGTACTGCTGCTGGGTCTTGTCCTCAAGGACGACACCACCTGGGGATGAACAACTGTCCATGCTCTCGACAAAGGAACTCCGCTCAGGGAGGTCTCCATCGTGGTTGTCGGGCGTCCACACCGGGCGCTGCCAGTACGAATCGACGGAGTATGTCCCCGGAGTTGCGTGAGGGGTGTCGTCGAATCCTCCGGTCACGTCGGGCCAGGAGCGCTGGTCATTGTCGATCATGGCTCCGCCTGGAGCCGGCGGATCAGCCTCGGCGGTCGGAGCTGTCACTTCGTCCCCCGAGTCTGGGGCACCAGGCTCCGGCGTAGAGCACGAGGCCAAGAGCAGGGAGGACGCCAGGGTGATCGCCGCCAGCACCTGGATGGTTCTTCTTCTACGGATCATGGTTCGGTTTCCTCACTGTCGGGACTGAACGGCGTGAACTCGGAAAGGTGCTGGTCAGACAAGGCTGTGAGGTCGGGCGCTTCGTCCTGGGTCGGCAGAACAACTTTCCAGTCTCCCGTCATCCGACTCAGCTGCACTGGCAGCGCGGCCACCGTTCCGTCTGGCCAACGAGCCGCCACGGTCAC
Organism: Luteococcus sp.; assembly: GCF_043424415.1. NCBI lineage: Bacteria > Bacillati > Actinomycetota > Actinomycetes > Propionibacteriales > Propionibacteriaceae > Luteococcus > Luteococcus sp. The sequence goes on from NZ_JBHWOO010000314.1 coordinate 13,164, forward strand.
CAGGGCCGAGTCCTCGGAGAAATCATTAATCCTGAATCCGTGCATATCGGGGGCGTCCACGAGCGTGCCTTCTACGGAGACAAGAGCACGCGCCTGCGCCCATTGATCTCGACCAGGGCCCGGTTCAATCAGTGTCTGGGATACGGCCGGCCATAGAGTGTCGTCAGCGCCGGAAAGAAAAACCTGCGTCGTCATGGCGGCGAGGACTGCCCCCTGAGGATCACCAGACCACCCGTGGGGAACTGGATTTGACGTGGACGGACCGGACACGTCCGATGAAGGGTAGGACAGGCCTGCAGGCCCGGTCAGCCATCGGACCTCCTCGGGCGCGGACACCAGATCCGGCCCCACAGGAGACGAGGGGGCGTCGTGGGGGCTAGAACACGAGGTCAGGAGCAGGGCTGCACTTAGAATGGTCGCCACCGTTGTTTTTCGCTTCATGGGAATAACTCGCTTTCAGAAGTTGATTTGAGCGGTTTAGATCAACCAGGTCGCCAGACTGACCGAGCTGCTGATGATGGCCACGCCGATGGCTATCTGGAGTGCTCTGACATGCGTTGATGTAGCACTCACCGGCTCCCCGCGGTCCTTATCAAGAACGACCATTCCTCCCAGCAGGAGAACGGTCATCATGGACAGCGCGAGACAGACATACATAGCCAGGTTGAGCCAGCTCACGATCTCTGCGATCACGGCGCTCGAGGGAGTCCAGGTCGACGTCGGTCGCTGCGCTGCCATGGTGGTCATAGGAATGCGCCCACAATCGCCGTCGCGCTGCCGACGATCATGGCGCCGATACCAATTCGCAGAGCCATCGCGGTTGCCTCCTCGCTAGACCCTTCTCGCCGGGACAGAACCATCGCGGCGCCCGCGGCGATCACGCCGATAATGATGAAGACGATGCCGATGTACATCGCTAGGTTGAGGATGCGGTCGAACTTCGCGGCGATGTCCGCTGGCGCCTGGGGTTGAATGTTCTGCCCAGGCATCTGTGCGAACACGAGAACACGGTCGGTAAAAGTCAGCATGAGCTAGTCCTCTTCTTTCGAATCTGTGGCCTTAACGGCTTGGTATGCAGCGAGAAAAACGTCGTGCCCGACTCGGGCCACCTCCACAGAAACTTCCTCCGTGACCCCCTGCTTCTTTCGTCGCTTCTTGGGGTTTTCCGCTTCCGGCGAAGGAATCCACGTGGCGAGCTCATGGGGCAGGTGGTCCCGGATTCCGGGCTCGTACCCGATGTGCCACAGGGTGGTCAGCTCGGCCAGGATGGAGATCTTTTGTTTGAGCGGCTTGGACAGCTTTCCTGGAGAGTCAGCGATCACCACCACGCCGAGGACCGTGCAACCGGTGCGGTCGTCGCGCTGCCCTTGGAGAACGACCGAGTGAGCTGCATCGAGACCCGTCATAGTGGAGCGGCATACGACGACACAGGTGGTGAACTCTTCGGCGGCCGGCCAGACCTGGCCTGCGTCTCCGGCAGGTGCCCACAGCCGAGCCAGTGTCGTTGCTCCGGCTCCACCGTGCGCGCCGACGCACCAGAAAGCCGGTGCTGTGGATGAGCCAGCCTCTAGCGGTGTCGATGCAACCGGTAGTTCTCCCTCGATTGGGGACGCCGGGAGATCATGCCTCTCTTCGATCTCAACGGCTGCTACGGCGATGGATACCTCTTGCTCGGGGTCCGGGACCACACTCAGTGCGCGGGAACTCATGATGTGGCCTGCAGTGCTTGAAGGACGTCGGCCACGTCTCCTGATGCGTAGGATGCCGTCGCCGTAGTGGTGGCCGGGTCGGAGAGGGTACGTCCCACTTCCTGTCCCACGACGTCAAGTAACCAGTCGCTAGTGGCTCCGCTGGCGGTCTGGCCACTGTCATTAACAGCCTGGGTCCGGTAGTTCTGCTTTCCCATGCCGGTGCTGACAGCTGCTTGGACGGCGGCTTCGGCTAGGCCGTGATCATCGACGCCGGCTGCTTCGGCCTCATCCGAAAGGCGAACAGCTGCGGTCGTTAACGTCAGCGGCGACACCAGGTCAATCGACGCTTCACCGGCCTTCAGCAGCGCGACACCCGCACCTGCTGCCGGAGAGATCGCTGATGCTGCG
>NZ_JBHWOO010000315.1:0-3017 GCF_043424415.1 Luteococcus sp.
TGTCTCCGCGCCTTCACCGACAACACCACCCGCCTCACCACCACTAACCAGCTCCATTGCTCGTGACCCGCATGGCCAACGAACCACTACTAGTGGTTGTGTTCTTCGGTCATCATGACTCCTCCTACCCCCAGGGCATCGGAGCCACTTGCACCGTTTCTCTGGGGCTGGTGTCAGGTGGCGGTGATGGGGAGCAGGAGGGTGTGGTCGAGGTGGAGAGGTCCGGGGACGGGTCGGTCGAACAGGATGCTGGCGTGGGTCAGTTGGGGGTTGGTGTCGGTTGCTGGGGCGCCTGTCAGCCGTGAGGTGTCGTGGGTTTGGGCCTCGACCAGGGCCGCACCGTGGAGCTCGGCGAGGTGCTGGAGTTGGGCGATCAGGACCTCGGGGTCGGCGGTGACGGGTGCGGGGGTAGTCCAGGCCGTGGCCGTGGCGCAGGCAGCTGCCAGCTGGTCGGTGCGTGCTGCTGTTGTCGGGACTGGGCGTGGGCGGCTGGCGGTGACCTTCTGGTTGATGATGACGGTGACCGGTTCGATGAGTGCTGGGTGCACCAGGGCACCGGCGAGGTGGTCGGTGACCAGGCCACGGTCCTGTCGTTGCCAGTAGGCGGGCAGGAGTGCGTGTCCGTCAGGCAGGAGCGCAGCAATGGTGGTGACGTCGTCGGCCAAGGCACCGGGAAGGGGTAGCCAGGTCATGGTGGCCGCGACCTGCAGCAGTGTGCCGCGGCTGGGGTAGGTGACCGGTGGGGTGTGCTGCCCGCAGCGGGTGTGCCGGTATCGGGCGGTGTCCTGCCTGGCCATGCGGGGCTGGTAGCCGGGGTCGGGCACGGCTTGGCGTTGAGCATGGCGCTGGTCGAGCAGCTGCAGGGCGCGGGGGGTGGCGATGCGCAGCACGACATCGCCGTCGGGGTCGGGTTCCCACAGGTCCCCGACATCGGTGGGTGGCGTGAAGGCCTCGAGCCGGTCGATGACGACCGGGGTGGTGGGCCGGCCTAGGTAGGTCACTGCCCCGAGCAGTTCGTCCAGGGCCGGCAGATCGTGTGGTGCGAGGTCGGTGTGGTCGTGGTGGAGCCACACGGTGGCGGGGGCGGCGATGGTGGTGCCTCGCTCCGGGGGCTTGGGGATCTTGCTGGTGATGCCCTTGGCTCCCGCGGGGTTGCCGCGCTTCGAGGCGATGTTGACCGGGGGATCCACCGGAACCCAGCGGCTGACGTTGATGTCGCGGGCCGCGGCGGGTGGGGTCCACAAGGCAGGCACCGACCAGGTGTAGACGCGCTCGGCCAGTGCGATGTGGCGGCCGGTGGTGTGGGCGGCGTTCAGCAGGGCTGCGGCGATCCGGCTGGGGTGCGGTGGCCAGTCCGGGTCCCCGGCTGCGGTGTGGGCGTGATAGCTGCCCAGGGGGAAGCGGATGGCCAGTGTCAGCTCAGGCATCGGCGGCAGCGGTGTCGGCTTCAGCGGCGGCGATGTGCATGATGCGGTCCAGCACCGATCCCTTGGGAATGGTCACGTCCTGGGGCCCGTGCCATCCGGCCTGGACGCCGAGGGTACGCACGATCTCGACGAGGGTGTCGTGGTCGGGCACCTCCAGGGCTTCGGGGGCGCTGCCGTGGCGCCACACCTCGACGGTGCGGGTCGCGGTGACCAGTTCGGTGCCCGAGCGCAGCCGGGTGGCTCGTTGGGCGTGGTCGTGCAGCAGCAGCGCCAGGCAGGACAGCAGCACTCGTGCGGTCTCCGGCTCCTGGAGACCGTTGACCTGGCGAAGCCCTGCCAGGCTCAGCCACCACGAGCCGCGGATGTCGTCGTAGGTGACGTCGATGACGGCGCGGGACTCGTGGACCGGGGGCAGCGATCCCAGACCGAGTGAGGAAGGGCCCTTGGCGGTGGTCTTGGCCAGCGGTCCGAGCAGTGAGTCGACCTTGGCTGGCATCCGGCGGCGCCGCGCCACGCCGGTCGCGATGATCTCGGCGGTCATCACCCGCGCAGAGCGCATCTGCGGGCCCTGCTGGGCGTAGCCGGCCAGTGTCTGGGCTGCCTGTGTGTCGCCGTGCAGCGCATCGGTGCGGTCCTTGGCCGTGGTCTTGGCCTTCTTGGGATCGGTGACCAGGACCTGCGAGTGCCACCAGCCCATCAGCAGGGCGGTGGGGAACCAGTCCAGCAGTGGCTGTGCTGAGTCGACGGTCGCGGCCTGGATCTGGTCGAACGGAATCCCAGCTGCGGTCAGCTCGGCGATGCTGGCCCGCCAGATCGCATCGGCGTGGCGGTGGGACAGCCGGGCGCTGGTGGTCAGCAGCTCGCCCTGGTCGTCGATGAAGCGCACCAGGGGAAGCCCGACCTGATCGGCGAGGTCCTCGGCGGCGGCCTCCATGCGGGAGGCCTGGGAACCGACCGAGTCGATCACCACGGCCTGGCGGCCGTCGGGCAGGTCGAACTCGCCGTGGACGTCCTCGACGGGCTTGCCGCCGGTGCCGCCGGCGCGCAGCGTTCCTGCAGGCGGGGCGATGGTGGGCATCGGCGAGCGGTAGTCGGTGCTGATCGAGATCCCGGCGGCGGACGGGTCGTTCAACAGGCTGGTCAGGGTGGCGACGAAGGGGTGCTGGGTGCTCATTGGGTTCTCCTGTGAATCCGATAGAGGGGGGTCAGTGGGTGGGGTTGGCGACGACCACGGGCATGCCCAGGCCGTAGGCGCGGCCTCGGCCGATGCCGGTGGCGTGGGCGGCCTCGGCCATGGCCGGGTCGGTGATGGTGATGGTGGTGGTGATGTCGCGCACGGTGAGCCACACCTGCCCATTGCCGGGTTGGCCGAAGCGCTTGGCGGGGCTGAAGGCCAGGTCGGCGGGTTCCATGCCTGCTGCGCGCAGTTGGCGGGTGATGGTGGCCTCGAACCTGTCGTCGGACAAGGGCTTGTAGACGATCTTGTCGTCCTGGTCTCGGGCGCGGGCGCTGGCAGCGACGCGCAGCACCAGGCGGGAGCCGTCGACCAGGGGCAGCGTCTCGACCGGCTCCAGGGCCTGGTCGATACAG
>NZ_JBHWOO010000316.1:0-17829 GCF_043424415.1 Luteococcus sp.
CCTGTCCGCCCGGATTGCTCCGGGCGGGCCTGCTGCGTCGTGCAATGGATCACTGACCGGTGGCGGGGTCCTGGTCGTGGACCGTCGGCACCCGGACCACCTCGGGCTGGCGGGCCCGCAGGATGGCCAGCACGCTGAACAGCACCCCGCCCAGCAGCCAGGCGAGCAGCAGCATCAGGCTGGGGCCCGGGACGTCGGCACCGGTCATCAGGGAGCGCACCCAGTCGACGGCCGGGGTCACCGGCGAGACCTGCCGCAGGATCGCAAGTCCTGCCGGGTAGCCGCTGGTGAGCAGGCTGGCACCGGCCACCAGGGCGAGGGCTGCGGCCACCAGGCGGCCGAAGCCGCGCAGGAAGGCGACCAGGCTGTGGTTCACGGCGGCGAAGGTGAGGGCGCTGAGTACCAGGGCTCCGGTGATGGCCAGGTTCCGTCCGGCGGACAGGTCGAGGGTGGCGGCGGCCACGGCACCCATCGCCAGCCCCTGCACGGTGGCCAGGGCGGCGGCGGGGGCCATCTCGTCGAACAGGGTGCGCCACCAGCTGTCGGTGGAACCGACGGCCCGGCGGCTGACCGGCGTGAAGGTGCTGTGCAGGCCCATCGCCCCGGCCCACAGCGAGAGCAGCAGGAGCATGCTCACCCAGCCGACATTGCGGAACGCGTTGGCCTGGGTGGTGTCGATGGGCTGGCTGACCACCTCGGAGAGCTTCTGTCGTTCGCTGTCGTCATAGGTGGGCACCTCGTCCTGCGCCTCGGTCACGCGTTGGGCGACGACGGTGCTGCGCTCGAGCTGGGCCCGGGCGCCCTCGGCCACCTGGGCGGTTCCGGTGTTGACGACGCCGCTGGACTGCTGCAGGCCGGAGATCTGCTGCTGCAACGCCTCGGTGCGGGTGGCGGCCTGCTCGACGGTGCTGGCCGTGCTGGTGGCGGAGTCGACCAAGGACTCCAGGGTGGCGTTGAGCTGGGTGGTCTGCTCGGCCAGGCGGCTCGCATTGTCGCTGACAGCAGTGGTCTGCTCGTCGAGGGTGGCGGCCTGGGTGTCGAGCCCGCCCATCGTCTCCCCGAGGCTGGCCATGCCCTTGTTGAGGCTGCCCAGGCTCTCCTGCAGGGCGGCGACGACCTCGGCCTGGCCGTCGGCGACGCTGCTCATCTGCTCGGCACCGGTGGTCAGGGTGGTGGCCGCGTCGGAGCCGGTCGCCAGCGAGCTGAGCTTGGCCCGGCTGGTCTGCAGCCGCTCGTCGAGCTGGCCCACCTGGGCCTGGACGGTGCTGCTCTGTTCCTCGAGGGCATCGACGGCCTGGGTGACGGTCTCCTGCTCGAGGACGGTCGGGACGCTCGGGCTCGGCTCGGCGGTCGGCCCAGTGGTCGGGCTGGGCACGTCGCTCGGTTCGGGCGTCGGACTGGGTTCGGGCGTCGGACTGGGCTCGGGCGTCGGACTGGGCTCGGGCTGTGGACTGGGCGTGGCGGTCACCGTCACGGTGACGGTGGCGGTGGGCTGCGGCGCCGGATCCGCGGTGACGGTCACGGTGGGCCCGGGGATCGTCACGGTCTCGGTCGCGGTCGGCTGGGGCTGGGTCTGCGCGTCGGTCTCGAGCGCGGCCACGCGGGCGGCCAGCGCCCTCAGCGTGGCGACGGTCTGGCTGTTGGTCTGCTGCAGTTCCCGGGCACTGGCGAGGGTCTGGTTCGCGTCGGAGACCAGGGCGTCGATCCGGCCGGAGACTCCTTGGGCGGCGAGCGCGGCATTCACCTCGTCGACGGCGGCGTTGTAGCCGGCGGCGTAGCCCTGCTTGCAGGCGCGGATCTCGGCGGGAGTGCGCTGGTTGCAGGCCGCGGGGGCATTGCCGAGGCCATTGTTGAGGCTGATCGGGTTGGTCGGCAGGTCGGCCACCAGGCTGGCGAAGCTCGACTGCACCTGCATCGCGGCCTGGCTGGTGCCCGCGGCCTGGTCCTGCAGGGCGGCCAGGGTCTGCTGCTGGCCCTGCAGGCTGGAGGCCGCGGTGCGCAGCTCGGCGGCGATGCGGTCGCGCTCGGCGCTGACGGTGGGGTCGGCCGCGGGCATGACCTGCTGGGGGGCGGCGGCGATGATGGCCCGCGCCCCACCGCGCGAGGCGGCTGCCTGACGGGAGGAGACAGCGCTGGGCACCGGCTGGGAATCCTGCTGCCCACCGCTCGCCTCGGCTTGCTCCCCGGTCGCTTCGGCCGAGGGCTGTGTGGATGCGGGCTGGGCGGGGACCGCCGGCTGGGCAGGCACCCCAGGCGCATCCGCGGCGGGCTGGGCCGGCACGGCAGGGATCAGCGGCACGGCAGGAATGGCCGCAGGCTGCGTCACGGCGCCCTGGGCACGCATCCGCTCGGCCACCTCGGGCGCCAGCACGGCCGGCAGCGGCAGGTCGACCAGCTGACGGGTGGTGGCCTGGCGGGGTGCGACCTCACGATCGACGACCTCGGAGGCCTCGCCCTCGACGGTGGCGCCCTGGCCCTCGACAGTGGTGGTGCGAACCTGCTGGACCGCGTTGGTCACGGTCTGCACATTGGCGACGTAGCTCTCCAGGGACTTCTGGATGGTGCCGAGCTGCTCCTGCAGCCTGGCCTGCTCCTCGACGGCCTCGCCCACGGCGCCCGTGTACTGACGCGCGGCCTCACGGTTCGCCTTCGCCGCCTTGGCGACCTCGTCGGCCCGTTCGGCGGTCTGCGCGCCGCGCTCCCGAGCGGCGGTGGCGTCCTTGGCGGCCTGGTCGGAGTCCTCGCGGGCCGCATCGACGGAGGCCGACACGTCGCGGGCCGCGCCGGAGGCCTGCTCCAGCGCCGCGGACTGTTCCTTCTGGGCAGCCTCGGCCGACCGTCCGCCGATCCGGGCGGCCTGGCCCTGCTGGCCCAGTTCGCGGGCACCCTGCGCGGCCTCCTGCGCCGTCTCGGCGGTGGTCGAGGCCTCCTTGCCGGCCCGGCCGGCCCGACCGGCCATCTGCGCGGAGTCGTCCGAGACTTCCTCGGCGCGTCCCTGAAGGGCGTCGGCGGCGGCGCGAGCCTCCTGGGCGACGGTGGCGGTGCGGCCGAGCTTCTCGCCGACCGAGGTGGTGGTCACCATGATCTGGTCGAGGTAGGTGCGCGTCACCGAACTGGAGATCGCACCGCTGGCGGCATTGGACAGGTGCTGGAAGACCAGCTGGTCGCTCACGCCGGAGACGGGCGAGCGTTCGACGACCAGGGTGGCCCGTTCGGCGCTGCTGCCCTTGCTTGTGCCGGTGAGCACCCGGGAGAAGCCGTCAGGGATCACCACGGCCGCGGCATAGCGTCCCGAGGCCAGGCCGTTCCGGGCCTCGCTGGCCGAGATGCCGTAGCGCCAGGTGAAATTGGGGCCCTGCTGGTTCTTCAGCTCCAGGGCATAGTCCTGGCCGAGCCGCACGGGCTTGCCGTCGACCACGGCCCCCTCGTCGAGGTTGACGATGGCCGCCTCGGCCTGGGTGAGGCGGCCCTGGGAACCGGAGGTGACCCACAGGCAGCCGGCGGCCAGCAGCAGCGGCAGCAGGATGATGCCCAGGGTGCTGAGGAGCCGGGCCCCCAGGGGCAGGCCGTTCAGGCGGGAAGCGCGCGACGGGCGGGGGCGCGATGTGGCCGGACGAGCACTCATCCGCCGACCCCCCTTCCGGGCACGCGCCCGATCCCCGCATACGCCCACAGACCAAGGCGATGCGCCGTACTCTTCTTTCCTCGTGGAGAAATCTGCCAGTCAGCAGCGAGCCGGTCCACCTGCAAGAAGTGGCTGACCCCGAAGCCTTCCCCCCTGCGTCCACACCCTCTCGACAAGAGGGGGACGATCGGCAGCACGCTCGGTGCAACCGACCCGTGGAGAAGTGAGCTCAAGGTGTTCCCGTCTTGTGACTTGGGAGCCGATCCAGACCCGACTGGTTCGCGTCCCCCACGTTCTCAAGATTAACCGCCCTGTGGCGGCATCAAAGCTTTTCCGATCGTGTTTGGCGACGGCAATCACGAACTTCCCCGTTGCCACGATGCCGAAGCTCCGCACAGGCCCCAAGGGGCTTCAGCCAATATTCAGGCACGCCGCCTGCAAGGAGACACGCCCCGTGGCGAAGCTCCTTGTCAGAAGAAGAATCCCATGGAGATCCTGCAGGCATCCCTCAGCTTCCACCCGGTCTTTTGGGCTGACACCATTTCCACCAATCCAAATGGGCCGCCGTTTTTTTGGACAAATGCCCCATTTCATTCGATGGTTTTCGGTGGGGTGTGCCCAATGGTGCACCCCCTACGGGCAAGGCCGCCGGTGATGCCCAGTCCGCAGGCCCCGCCCGGCGCCGACCGTCGAGGGGGAGGCTACGACTAGACTGGGCGGGCCCCCGCGGCACCGCCAGCGAGGTCAGCGACGAAAGGCCGCAGATGCGCACATCTTCCCCCCGGCACCAGCCCGACAGCTGTCTGCTGGTGGCGCACAACTACCACCCCGCCGTGGGGGCCGCCGCCACGCGTCTGCAGCTGCTCACCGAGGCCCTCGTGGAGCAGGGCCACCAGGTCACGGTGCTCACCTCGTCCGCCATCGGGCGCCACACCGGACCCACCGGCGAGCAGGTGGTGGGCACTGGCGCCGACTGGATGCCCGGATCACGGATCCTGCGCACCTCGGTGCTCGCCGCCCGTGCCCTGGCCGAGGCCTCCTCCGGCCGTCACCGCGTCGTCGTCAGCGACCCGCCGCCCTATGTGGCCGCGGCCGCCATGTTGGGCGCACGGATCGGGCGCGCCGTCGGCGTCTTCTACTACTGCGACTCCTGGGCCTCGGTCGCCGCCTCGCGCGACTCGGCAGCCTGGAGGTGGGCCGGTCGCCTGTTCGCCCGACTGGAGTCGATGGCCTCACGCCTGGCCAGGCTCACCGTCGCCAGCACCCCGGCGCTCGAGCAGCGTGCCCGCCGCAGCAGCCGGTGCGTCCAGCTGGTGCGCAATGGCACCGACCTGCGCATCTACTCCCCCGAGGGTGAGGGCTTCACCGGCACCCAGCTGCCCGAGCCCTATTTCGTCTACGCCGGCACCATGGGGCTGGTCCACGGCGCCCATGTCTTCATCGAGGCCGCCGAGCAGCTGTGGGCCGAGGGGCACGAGTTCGGCCTGGTCTTCGTCGGCTCCGGAGCAGAGTCCCAGCAGATGGAGGAGGCGGCCCGGGCCAATCCTGGCCGCATCACCTACCTGGAGCCTGTCCCCCCAACCGAGGTCGCCCAGCTCTACCGCGGCAGCCTCGGAGCCCTCGTCTCCATGCGCCCCATCGCGGGCTACGAGGACGCCTGGCCCGTCAAGACCCTGGCCGCGATGTCCTGCGGCTCCATCCCCGTCTACGTCTCCGACGGCGACCTGGCCGCCACGCTGCGCGCCGAAGGACTCGGCTTCGTCGAGAGCCATGGAGTCGACGGCGCCCGTCGCGCCATGCTCGGAGTCCTGGAGCTCGATGAGGACGCCCGCCGCGACCTGGCAGAACGTTGCCGCAGCCATGCGGCTGAGCACTTCGACCAGCGCCGAGCGGCGCAGAGCGTCGCGCGCACCATCGCCGAGCTGTCGCCACGACCCCACAGTGGTGAGCAGCACTAGACTTGGCGCAATTCCGCCAGACCGGGAGTCCTGAGCCCGGCAGGTGGCGCACGGAAGGGATGTACGTGGCCCGCAAGGACAACTTCGCCAAGGCCGAGAAGCTGCTGATGGTGGTCGCCGACATGGCGGTCTTCACCGCATCGCTCTTCCTGTCGGTCTGGCTGCGCTTCGGCGGGGTCTTCCCCGCCCGAAACATGGCGGCAATCAGCTCCACCCTGGTGTGGGCCCTGCTCGGTTTCGTCGTGGTGAGCGCCTTCTCCGGCATCTACGTCCTGTACAACAAGACCCGGCTCGACCTGGTGATCATCACGCTGATCGACCAGATCATCGTCACCGGCATCATCGCCGCCGCCACCTTCGCGGGCAACTGGTTCGCCTTCCCCCGCGGCGTGATCCTGATCAACCTGCTGGTCAGCACCGTCGCGCTCTCCTTGGTCAGGGTCGTGGTCTACGGCGTCTACCGTCGCGTACGCGGCAACAACCGCGTCATGGTGCTCACCGTGCCCGACCACGACTCGCGCGCCGTGCGCAATTTCCTGAGCAACCGCAGCCCACGCCACCAGCTCACCCACGTGGTCGACGGAAACCACTTGGAGCACGTACTGGCCCACCTCGACGAGGTGGACTCGGTCCACGTCAGCGACCGCATCGACGAGGCCACCCGCGGGCGGATCTACGACCTGCTGCTGGAGCACAACAAGGAGATCTTCCTCACCGCCGACTTCCAGCGCCTGCTGATGATCAACCCCAACATCATGAGCATCGAGGACGAGTCCATCGTGCTGGTGAGCCCCTTCAAGATCCCGGGTGAGTACGACCTGCTCAAGCGCAGCGGTGACTTCCTGGCCGCCCTGGTGGGCCTGGTCCTGGTGAGCCCGATCATGCTGGTCACCGCCGTGCTGGTGAAGGCGACATCGAAGGGGCCGGTCTTCTACAAGCAGGTGCGCGTCACCAAGGACAACCGCGAGTTCGAGATCCTCAAGTTCCGTTCCATGGCTGCCAATGCGGAGGCGAAGTCCGGGCCCATGCTGGCCACCAGCAATGACGCCCGCGTCACCGGTCTGGGCAAGCACCTGCGCAGCATGCGCATCGACGAGCTGCCCCAGCTGATCAATGTGCTGCGCGGCGACATGAGCCTGATCGGGCCCCGCCCCGAGCGGCCCTTCTTCGTCGAGCAGTTCACGAAGATCAACCCGCACTACCCGCTGCGCCACAATGTGCGCGCCGGTGTCACCGGCTATGCGCAGGTCTACGGCAAGTACGCCAGTGACTTCCAGTCCAAGCTGAACTTCGACCTGCTCTACATCAAGACCTACTCGCCGATGCTGGACCTCAAGATCGGCCTGCAGACCGTCAAGATCCTCTTCGACAAGGTCTCCAGCCAGGGTGCCGACGAGGAACAGGGCACCGAGGTGGTGCTGTCCGAGGGCGTGCAGGTCCTGCACTGACACTGAGCTGCTCGCTGCGCTGGGCGCCCCTCTGGGCCGGTCTGCCAGCCCTCAGCCGAGAAGCTGGCGGGTGAGGCGCACCAGGCGGGCGGCATCCAGGTCGAAGCCGAAGTGCTCCTCGACGGCCCGGCGCCCGTTGGCCCCCAGCCGGGAGCACTCCTCGGGATCGGTGAGCAGCCGCTCCAGCGCTTCGCGCACCGCCGCGGGATCGTCGACGTCGACGAAGACCCCTGCGTCGACATCCTCGAAGAGCTGGCGCCAGTAGGGGAAGTCCGTGGCCAGGAAGGGGATCCCACTGGCCATGTACTCCACCAGCTTGGTGGGTAGTGAATGGGCATAGTTGGGCAGCCGGTCCAGCAGCACCAGCCCCAGACGGGCCCGGGCCAGGATGCCCGGCAGCTCGCCGGGGGGCACCAGGCCGAGCATCTCGACCTCCGGGTGGCTGCCGGTGCGGCTGGTGGGCACCAGCGAGCGACCGGCCAGCACCAGCCGGGCCCCGGGAACCTGCTCGACGGCCTTGACCATTCGTGAGAAACCGCGCTCCTCGGAGATGTCGCCGGTGTAGACCGCCACCGGGTCATTGCACCGCACGGATACCGGCGGGAAGTCCGCCACCCAGGGCAGGTTGCGCACCACCACGACGGGTCGGGGCCGGCCCCTGCGGGTGGTCGAGAAGTGCTGGGCGATCTCGTCGATGACGGTCACCACCGCATCACAGCGTCGGTCGGCCAGGCCCACCAGTGCCCTGGCGGCGCCCCGGGCCAGCACCCGCTGCCGGCCACGCAGGTAGGGCTTGGTCTCGATCTGCTTGACCAGGTCCTCATGGGCGTCGTAGATGATCCGGCAGCGCCCGAGCCGCCCCCACAGCACCATCAGCGGGATCAGTTCCGGGTCGTGCACGTGCAGCACCGCGGGCCGCAGCCGCCGCAGCCACTGCAAGGCCTCCCACTGGGAGACCACCAGACGGGCCAGGCGTCCACGGCGACGGATCGCATGGACGGAAAGGCCGTGGCCGGTGCGGTCCTCGTCGGCAGAGATCACCAGGTGGGTGTCGATTCCCGCCTCGGCCAGGGCACGGCACTCCTTGTTCAGGATCCGGTTGTCCCACGAGTGGTGGACGGTCGACAGGTGCACGACCCGTCCGGCGACGGGCCCGCTCACGCCTGGGCGACCTCGGCATTGAACTCGCGCGGGTCCGGTCCGACGAGCCGGCCTGCCCCGTCCACGCTCCAGGCCTGCAGGGCCCGTGCCACCTGGGCGGCGGCCTGGCCGGTACCGTAGGGCATGGAGCGCTCGGCGGTGGGGCGGGGACGCACAGCCACCTCGCCGACCTGGGTGAGGTCGGGGTCGAGGATGTTCCATCCGTCGACCAGCGTCTCGACCCACTCGGTCTCGGTGCGCAGGGTGGTGCAGGGGGCGCCCAGCAGGTAGGCCTCCTTCTGCAGCCCGCCCGAGTCGGTGACCACGCCCACCGAGCGCACGACGGCATTGACCATGTCGGGATAGGCCAGCGGGTCGACGGCCACCAGGTTGCCGGCTGCAATGTCGAGGCCGAACTCGGCGGCCTTGGCACGCAACCGGGGGTGGACCGGCAGGATGGTCTTGACCGGGAGCGCCGCCAGCGTCTCCAGGATCGTCTTCAGGCGGGCCGGGTCGTCGGTGTTGTCGGCGCGGTGGATGGTGGCCAGGATGAACTGGTCACCGTCGTTGATGCCCTCGATGGCCAACGGACGGTCCTTCACGGCGTCACGCACCTGGAAGCAGACGTCCACCATCACGTCGCCGACCAGCACGGCGCGCTCGGCCAGGCCCTCCTGGGTGAGGTGGGCGACGGCAACCTGCGTGGGTGCCAAGCAGATGTCGGCGGCATGGTCGGTCATCACCCGGTTGTGCTCCTCGGGCATGCGACGGTTGTAGCTGCGCAGGCCCGCCTCGAGGTGGGCGGTGGGGATGTGCATCTTCACCGCGGCCAGGGTGCCGGCGATGGTGGAGTTGGTGTCGCCGTAGACCAGCACCCAGTCGGGCTGGAGCGTGGTGAAGGCCTCGTCCATCTGGGCCAGCATCGAGCCGGTCTGGGCGCCGTGGCTGCCGGAGCCGACACCCAGGTGCACGTCCGGGTCCGGGATGCCCAGCTCGACGAAGAAGCTGTCCGACATGTTCACGTCGTAGTGCTGGCCGGTGTGGACGATCCGGTGCTCGATGCCCGCTGCCTCGAGCGCCTTGGCGACGGGTGCGAGCTTCACGAACTGGGGACGGGCACCGACGATGCTGACGACGCGCATGGCAACTCCTTGGGTGGACGACGTGCCCAACTCTAGTGGCCTCGACGCCCAGCGACCCGCACCCGTGGGGGGATGCGGGCCGCAGCGCAACGGGATGGGTGTGGCTCAGGCGACCGGTCACTGAGGCTGGGCGCGAGCCGCCAGCTCCTCCTCCAGCACGCTGGGCGGGAAGGTGCCCACCCGGCGCCGCACCAGGAAGAAGGCGACGGTGAGCAGCAGGATGTAGGGCACCCCGGTCGGCAGGGCGATGCTGAGTCCCTTGATGAAGCCCAGCGCCGCGTAGATGGCGGCGAAGCAGGCCAGGGCGAAGCCGGCCGTCGCCGCCCCACCCATCAGGCGGGCCGAGCCGACGGGCAGGCCCAGGCGGCGGCGTCGCACCGTGAAGGCGATGTAGGTCATGGTGATCAGCACCCACGTGGTGAGCAGGCCGAAGACGAGGATGCCGTAGAGGGTCATGAAGGCCCCCTTGGGGTCGATGATCGACAGCACCGAGGCGAAGGCCATGCCGACGGTGGCCAGCGCCACGGCATTGCGGGGGGCGCCGTGGGCCGAGGTGCGGGCGATGGCACGCGGTGCCATCCGGTCCAGGGCCAGCGAGTGCAGCATCCGGGTCGACGCGTAGAGGCAGCCATTGCCGGCGCTCAGGGCGGCGGTGATCAACACGAAGGTCATCAGGTGCGCAGCCCCGGGCACATTGGCCATCTCGAGCACCTTGACGAAGGGGCTGGTCATCACGCCGCCGTCGCTGGCCCCGCTCTGCTTCCACGGCTGCAGGCCGATCACGATGGCGATGGCGCCGACGTAGAAGACGACCAGGTGCACGCCCATGGCGCGGGCGGCACGGGGCACGTCGCGCTCAGGATTCTCGCTCTCGGCCGAGGCGACGGCGACGTTCTCGGCCCCGCCGAAGCTGAACACGGCCATCACGGCGCCCACCAGGATGCCCTTGAGGCCGAAGGGCGCGAAGCCCTCCCAACCCTGGCCGCCGGTGAAGTTGCCGATGCCGATCGGGGTGCGGCCGGGCAGGCCCACGAAGAGCAGCACCAGGCCCAGGATGATGAAGGCGACCACGGTGGCCACCTTGA
This sequence comes from Luteococcus sp., assembly GCF_043424415.1. Lineage (NCBI taxonomy): Bacteria > Bacillati > Actinomycetota > Actinomycetes > Propionibacteriales > Propionibacteriaceae > Luteococcus > Luteococcus sp. Next base: position 10,399 of record NZ_JBHWOO010000316.1, read on the forward strand.
TGATGCTGAACCAGTACTCGCTGGTGCCGTAGGCCTTGACGGTGGCCATGTTGATCAGCACGATCAGCACCGAGCTGAGCACCGTGCCCGCACCGATGCCGAGCTGGGGCCAGAACCAGTGCAGGTAGCTGCCGGTGGCCACCACCTCCACCCCGACGGCGATGCACATCACCGCGGCGACATTCCAGCGCATCAGCCAGCCGCCGAGCGGGCCGAGGTAGGCGTGGGCGGTGGCCCCGAAGCCCCCGGCGACGGGATGGACCACCGTCATCTCGGCCAGCGCCCAGACCACGATGAGCATCAGCAGGCCGGTGAGCGTGTAGGACAGGATGATGCCGGGACCGGCCACCTTGATCATGGAGGCCGAGCCGAGAAAGAGGCCCGTGCCCAGGGCTCCGGACAGTCCGATCATCGCCACCTGCCCGCTGGTCAGGCCGCGGTGGAGGGCGTGTGCCTCGTCATTCCGGTTCGGCGGGATCTCGGTGGTGAGGTCCATCTCTTGCGTCTGCACGCAGGGATGCTACTCCTGGGTCCACCATGTGAAAGATTTTGGCTCACCTGGCGGCTGCGGTGAGCCTTCGCAGATGAAGTTCACCGTTCCAGCAGCAGCCCGTCGGCACCGGTGATCGCGAAGCGACGGGCCGGGATGTCGAGGGCCACCTCGATCCACTCGCCACCCTCCCCGGTGACCCGGTAGCGGTAGGCCTCGTTGCGCAGCTCCAGCTGCTGCACCCGGCCATGCACCAGCCAGGGATGGCGACGGCGCAGCCCCACCAGGTCCTGGTGCAGGCGACGCACATCGGCCCCCAGTGGCGAGAGCCCGTCGGGCCCCGAGGGGAAGGTGGGGCGGACCTCGTCGTCGCCACCCTCGCGCTCGTACTTGGTGGCGGTGAAGCCCTCCTCGTCACCGGAATAGATGCTGGGGACGCCTGCAACGGTGAACAGCACCGCCAGGGCCAGCGGCAGCTTGTCCTGCCCGACGAGGGTGGCGATCCGGGTCACGTCATGGTTGCCGACGAAGGTCTGCGGCACGAAGTGCTCCAGCCACTGGTTGTGGCGCTGCAGGGTCCAGTCGAGCTCGAAGAAGTTCTCGTCCTGCAGGGCACTCCAGGTCGACTTCCACAGCTCGTACTGGGTCACCGAGTCAAGGCCGGAGCGGTTCACGTAGTCGGCATAGTCTCCGTGGATCATCTCGCCGACGAACCAGGCCTCGCCGAAGTCGGGGCGCACCCGCTCCAGCACCCCGCGCCAGAACTCGGGACGGATGGCATAGGCGGCATCCAGGCGCCAGCCATCGATGCCACGCGAGAGCCAGTGGCTCATCACGTCGGCCACCAACTCGGCGACGGCCGGCTCGTCGTGGTTGAGCGCCACCAGGGAACCGTGGCCCTCGAAGACGGCCGCTCGCGGCGGCTGCTGGGTCCAGTCGATGCGGAAGAAGCGGGCCTCGTCGCTGTCGGGGCCCTTCTCGAGCGCCGCCCGGTAGAGGGGATGCTCGGCGCCGACGTGGTTGAAGACACCGTCGAGCAGGATCTTGATGCCCCTCTCGTGGCAGGCGGCCACCAGCGCGTCGAAATCACCTTCGTCGCCGAGCCGCGGGTCGATGGTGAAGTGGTCGAGGGTGTCATAGCCGTGGGTGGAGCTGGTGAAGACCGGCCCCAGCATGAGCCCATTGCAGCCCAGCGACTGGGCGTGCTCCAGCCAGTTGTGCAGGTGGCCCAGCCGGTGGGTCAGGACACGTTCGTGCTCGCCCGAGGGACGCACCGGCGCCCCGGTGAAGCCCAGGGGGTAGACCTGCCAGAAGATCGCGTGCTCGGACCAGTGCATGACGAACCTTTCCTCGATGATGTTGGTGAGTCACACTCACCATCGTTGGTGAGTCTAGCTCACCACGGGCCTAGGATGGTGGCATGAGCGAACCCGAGAGAGGGGCGCGTCGACTCGACCCGGCGACGCGTCGAGCGGCGATCCTTGCCAGCGCGCGGATCGCCTTCGCCTCACGACCCTATGCCCAGGTCTCCCTGGCCGCCGTGGGGCGCGACGCCGGCGTCTCGGAGGCCCTGGTCCACAAGTACTTCGACGGCAAGGCCGGCCTCTTCGCAGAACTCACCCAGGAGGCCGTCGACCTGCTGCTCACCGCCCAGGCCGAGGCCCAGGCCGCCCTGCCGCCGGGCAGCTCGCGCCGCGACCGGGTGCGCACCTCGCTGCTGGTCCACCTGGACCACGTTGCCAGCCACCCGGCCGGCTGGGCCGCACCCTTGATGGGCAGCGCGGACGACCCGGAGGCTGCACGCGCCGTCCGCCAGGCCGCCACCCAGCAGCACGTCGCCCTGCTGCAGGAACTCCTCGGTGGACGCCAGGACCTGCGCAGCCACTACGCCATCCACGGCTACCTCGGGCATGTCCAGGCGGCCTGCCTGAGCTGGAGCCAGCGGGGCTGCCCCGACGAGGAGCGGTGGCCGTTGGTCGAGGCAGCCCTCGGCGCGCTGGAGGGTGCCCTCGGCGACTGGGGATGAGATGAAGAGGGTCGTCAGCCCGGCGCCGGGCAGTTGCTGGGAGCAGGTCCCGGCACAATCTCCACCGTTGCCGGGAGCCCGTAATAGGTGCGCCACTGAGCCCGCGCCCGGGTGGGATTGCCGCTGTCGAAGTACCAGGTGACCCCGGGGCAGGGCAGGTGCTCCGCGATGGTCACGACCTCGGCCCGTCCGGCACGAGCCTGCACCACTTGCGCCTCGACGGTGCGCCAGTAGGCACGATTGGCAGCCAACTGCAGACCACTGATGAACAGCCCCTGCGCAGCCAGCAGGGCCGCGGCCGCCATGAGCAGCTGACGCGCCGGGAGCACCCATGCCGCCGAGACGGCCGCCCCCTGCTGCTGTGCCAGGCCGGCCACCGCCGCGACGACGGCCAGCAACAGCGACAGGAAGAAGGTGCGGTGCACCAGGGCGTACCAAGGGCTGGCGCCCAGCAGGCCCAGCGCGAAGCAGGCCGCCGCGCCAGCCACCCCGGCACAGCCCAGCACCCCCCAGCGACGCACCCCCAGCACGAGGGCCAGGGCCGTCACCGCCGCCCAGAAGCCCAGCGAGGACAGCACGACGGCTGTGCACAGGGCCGGATCGAGGCCGTCCAGAACCTTCGGGTGCAACTCGAGCATCACCGGGCCAGAGGCCACGACCACCGACAGGACGAACCAGGACAGCAGGCAGGCGAGCGCCGCGACCAGGAGACGGCGCGCAGCCAGCCGGCGAGTCCTGCCCGCCCCCTGCAGCGAGACCCCGCACAAGGCCAGGCAGACCAGCAGCAGCACCAGCACGGCGGCATCATGCAGCGCAACCGAGGAGGCCGACAGCGCGGCACTGGCCAGTTTCTGGCGCACGGGACCCAACCCGTCGGCACCCTGGTCCGCATAGTTGCTGGCCCGCGCCCACAACCCGGGCGTGGACAGCTTGGCCAGTGCCCCCAGACCCACGGCCAGCCCCACCTGCCCCCAGAGCTGACGGTGCGCCCGCCGTCCAGAATCGGCCAGGACGAGGACCCCCACCATGACGATCCCCAGCACCATCACCAGTTCGTGGGAGGAGACGGCCAGCGGGAGCAGCACCAGACCGGCTCGATGCCACCCCTCCAGGCGCCCCGCGCTGACCAGGCTGCGCACGACGGGCAGCAGGGCCAGCAGCAACAGGTCCAGTGGCAGCACGTAGTTCCAGGTGGCGGCCATCAGGAAGACGCTCTCCCCGGCATTGCCCAGGTTGGTGGCCACCAGCACGAAGGGAACGCCCGCCAGCAGCGCCCAGACGGTCCAGTCCCACCCCTGGGAGGCGACAGCAGGAGCCCCGGGTTGGGCGGCCAACTCCCGGGAGGCCTTGACCCAGGCCCACAACAGTGCGGTCAACGCCACCTGCAGGGCCGCCATCAGCAGGCGGATCCCGGTGTCACCCAGGGCAAAGAGGGCGGCGCCGATCCCGTCGACCCACCGGCCGTTGTAGACCTGCAGGCAGTCCATCAGCATCCGCCAGGCACCGTGCAGACTCTGGTCGCCGCCGGGCAGGCCGGAAGCCACCGCGAAGAAACGATCATCGCCCATCAGCACCGGCAGACGCCACAACACCGCCCACAGGACGAACAACGCGAGGTGGGCCAACGCCGGGATCTTGCCGCCCAACCGTCCAGCGGGCACTGGGGCCGCCCCGGGCACGGAGTTCATGCGACGGAGTCCGTCGGCATCGCAGGAACACATGGCCGGTCCAGCCTGCTGCCGGCGCCGCGCAGCCGCCCCAAGCCCACCGCCATCGAGACGATGTCGTCGACGTGGATGCGGGTGCCCGAGAAGGACGGCCTCAGCTCGACGGGGACTTCGACGATCGTGAGCCCCTGCCGCTGGGCGGCGTACACGATCTCGGTGCTGCTCAGGTAGCCACCCTCCCGCAGGTGGGGTGCCAGGTCCTGCAGCCACTCACGACGGGCGAACGGGGTGCCCTGGCAGTCGCGCACCCGCATCCCGAGCACGACCAGGCGCAGGGCACGGAAGACGAGCGACATCGCTTGCCGCACGAGGGTGCGATCCACCACCCAGTCCGGGTGCGCCTTGGAGCCCAGGACCAGGTCGGCAACGGACTGCTGCCGCCAGGCTCGGATGTCGCTCAGGCCGAAGGGCAGGTCGTCAGCCGTGAGCAGGACGTGACGGCAACGGGCGGCTGCGATCCCTGCCACATATGCTCTACCCAGCCCCTTCCCCGACTGGATCGCGCGTATCGGGATGCCGTGGGTCGATCCTTCGAGGTAACGCGCCAGGGGCCAGGTCCCGTCGACCGAATCGTTCTCGACGATCACCACCTCCGCCTCGCCAGCGGCCAGTCCCCGCTGCAGGAAGCTCACCGAGTCGGCCAGGTGCCCCTGGCAGTTGTGGGCAGGAAGGATGATTGACAGGGCCACCGCAGGACCACCCGCGGCCAGGCAGTCACCGGACATTGCTGCCCCCAGGAACCAGGTGCTGGCTCGCGGCACCAGCGTGGAGGGTGCGAGGCGTGCGGAAGAGCAGATATTTGTAGGCCACGAAGTTCCAGCAGGTGACCACACCTGTTGCGACGAACTGGCAGCTCGCCAGGCCCAGACCGGCCCGGTTCAGCACGGTCACGATGGCGGTCACGGCGACGGAGTTGACCAGGGCCAGCAGCCCGTACCCCACCATCGATGGAGCCACCCTGGCCCCGGAACGGAAGACCACCCGGCGCTGCATCGTGTAGCTGAACCCGAAGGTGCCCCAGAAGGCCAGGGCCGCCGACAGTTCGATGGGCCAGTGGAATCCCTCCCGGAAGAGGTTCAGCAGGGCCACGTTGAACAGGAAGCTGGTCCCTCCCGCCACCAGGTAGCGAGACCATGGCCGGCTCCACCACTTCATCACCGTGTGACGCCCCTTCACCCGTTGGCGTCGTCACGTACGGTCAGGCGCGGGAGATCCCATCCAACCGTATGCCATGGTGATGGCGTGGGGCACGACAACACGCAACCCGCCAAGGGTCACGCGCGACCCTGGATCACCTGGAGCATGCCACCCTGCGGGTCGGCGACGATGGCCAGGCGTCCGAAGGGGGAGTCCTTCGGACCATCGAGCAGCTGGCCTCCCAGCTCCTGCGGCCGCACCATCCGCCAGTAGGAGGGCACCTCGTCGGGCAGGAAGTTGGTGGCCTCGCAGAGGTCCGCGCCGACGGAGCCGTCCTGGCCATGCGTGGCATAGCGGATGCCCTCGTCGCCGGTGGGCACCTCGACGACCTCCCAGCCGAAGACCTCGCGACAGAAGGCGACAGCCGCGTCGTAGTCCTTGCTCATCACCTCGAACCAGACCGGGGTGCCCGGCTTGTCCGAGAGGTAGTAGCCGGCGAAGTCCTGCGGCTGTCACAGTCCGACGACGGCGCCGTCAAGGTCGTTCACCAGGCCCATCCAGCCCGCCTCACCCACCTGCATCGCGGGCAGCATGACGGTGGCACCGGCGACCTCCAGACAAGCCGGGACGTCGTCCACGTGCAGGTAGATGGTCCATCTGGTGGGGTATTGCGGCTCGTCGGCCATGCCGTCGGGCGTCATGACCGAGCTCATCGCGCCGGCCACGAAGCCGTGGCCCTTCCTGATCATGGTGTAGCCGCCGAAGTCATCGCCCTGGTTCACGAACTCCCAGCCGAAGAGCTCTGGGTGGAAGGCCTTCGCTCCCTCGAGGTCGTGGGTGCCCAGGTCCATCCAGGTGGGGCTTCCGGGGGTGGTCATGCTGCCTCCAAAGAAGGGTGGTCATCACCTCACACGACAGGGCAGCTCCCTTCGGACTCCCCTGCGCCACAACAGACGTATTTCTGCACCCCAATCCGTTTTGAACCTGCCAACGCCCAGATCCGTCTGTTTCCGCTGTCCACAGGCTGCAGCCCAACCCAGCACCTGGGGACAGCTGACTGTTTTCGGCCCAGGATCCACATAACTAAGGCATGGACCCACGAGACGGCGTCTGGCGGACGCAAGTGCTGCAACGATCCGGCTGGCAGCGACGAGACATCCAGCGGGCAGTCAAGGAGGGGAGCCTGCTGCACGTGAGGCGGGGGTGGTATGGCGCTCCCCAGGCCGACCCGCGCGTGCTGCGGGCCGTCAAGGCGGGCGGGGCCCTCACCTGTGCGTCAGCCCTGGCCCATCACGGGGCCTGGGACGTCACGGGCACGCTCGTCCACGTACGCCGCGACCACAACTTCACCAGCCCGCTGTCCGCCGGGCTGAAGCACTGCCACAGCGCCGGCGGCACCCGTGGCGCGCCACTGAGGGCGGTCGACGACCTCGCCACGGCGCTGCGCGCTGCGTGGGGGTGCCTGGGTCCAGAGGAACTCGTCCAGGTCTGTGATTCCCTGCTCCACAGGCGGATGATGACCCTGGACGAGCTGGCCGCCATCCTGCCGCGCGGTCGGCGCACCGACCTGCTGCTGCGCCACTGCGACCTCGCCGAGTCGGGGACGGAGACACTGGTCCGGCTACGGCTGAGGAGGAGGGGCATCCAGCTGCGCCCACAGGTCTGGATCACCCCCGGTGACCGCGTTGACCTGCTGGTGGGTGAGCGCCTGGTGATCGAGGTGGACAGCCGGGCCCACCACACGGGGATCGAGCGGTTTTCCGCAGACAGGGAACGCGATCTGCGTCTGCGCAGCCTTGGCTACACCGTCGTGCGCCTGACCTACCAGCAGGTGGTCCATGGCTGGCCGGCCGTCGAACAGTCACTGTTGGCGATGGTCCGCCGCGGCGACCACCGCTGGCGGGTGCGCCCCGAGCGTCCTGCCTGACGCGCAAACAGACGCGATTCGATGTCCCGATGTGTTTTGCACCTGCAAATCCCCAGATTCGTCTGTTTCGGTGCGCTCCGGCCCCAGAGGGACGACAGGGGCCGCCACCGCGGTGCGGTAGAAT
>NZ_JBHWOO010000317.1:0-2684 GCF_043424415.1 Luteococcus sp.
AGCGCCCGGACGAGTTGTTTGATGGTGGTGCCGGTGACCGACTCGAGCCACCGGCCAACGGCCAAGGCGGCGAACACCACGGTGAGGTGGGCCTCGATCGAGTCGCGGGTGCGATGATAGATCGGCCGGGCGGCCAGGTCGGACTTCGACATCCGGAAGCTCTTTTCGATCTGCCAGAGCTGGTGGTAGGCGCCGATTACGAACTCCGGGGTCGGACCAACGAGGTTGGTGATGTAGCCCTTCCACCCCGCCAACGATCTGGCCTTATGCTCCAGTTCAAGGTTCAAGGACTTGGTGGCGCCGGTGAGTTTGATGAACCGGTTGCGTTTCACCGTGGCCCGGCCGTCGATCGCAGCCTGGGCCTTGCGGACCTGCTCATCAATACCCTTCAGCGTGCGCCGTGACCGGTCAGCACGGTACTGGTAGTAGATCGTCTCGCGATACTGGCTCCCAGCCGGGCCCCGTGACCAGGGTTGCGTCAACACCAACTGGTCATCGGGTTCGCGCTGCGGATGCTGTTTGTGCCACTGCTCGACGACGTAGGGAACCTCGGGGATGCGTTGCCCGACGATGTAGCGCAATCCTGCCGCCGCCAGAGCCTTCAGGTTGCTGTCGGAGAGCATCCCTGCATCCGCTACGACGGTGACCTCGGGGAGTCGGTGAGCGGCCATGAGCGAGGTGATCGACGGGATCAACGTGGTCGTCTCGGCCTTGTTTCCCTCGAACGCTTCGACCAGCAGGGGAAACCCTCGGGCGTCGGTGAGCAGCCCGATGGTGATCTGCGGCTCCAGCCGGCGTTCCTTCGAATACCCCGGTTCCCGAAACCCATCACCTTGATCCGTCTCGAAATACAACGTCGACACGTCATACAAAACCAAGGTCGCCGGCCCGAGGTGGACGTGGTCAGCACACGCGGCGGCAAGCTGGCGGCGCCAGGTGGGCCGGGCGTAGTCGCCCAGCCGGCGCTTCAACGTGCGATAAGCCGGGGCGGGGATCCCCATCTCCTCCAGCACCCGGATCGAATCGAGTTTGCTCGTCGGCTCAATCAACCGGGCCAAGACCAACTGCTCGAACACCACATCGCCGCCGCAGGCCTTGTCAAAACCCAACACCCGATAGCCAGCTGCCAACGCTTCCCACAGATGCTGCGCCCGCGACGAGCGGATCGGCAACGCCTCCCGCCGCGGCCGTCCACCTCCAAAGTCGAGCTCGTCTTGTCCCTCGGCGATCATCTTTTGCCGGGCCGCGGCCCGCAGCACCTCCAGATCCTGCGGAGTATGCGCCGAGCCGATGTGATCCATCTTCTTCGAACCTCCGGAGGAGGACCACACCACCTGGACCGCCGTCGCACCCGACGCAGTCTTGACCTCACGCACGTACGGAGCCATGCACCACAGGCTAGAACACCCCCAATTAGTGCACACCCCGTCAGGTAAACAGCCTAGCCAAACGCTGGTCAGAACCCAGGATCACGAAAAGTGGCCCAACTCAGGTCATCCGAGACGGTGAGGCTCAGAGCGAAGTCCTCATAGAGCTGGCGTTGCAACTCAGCGCGGCGCCCTCGCCGCCGATACTCGTCCCCGATCAGGTTCCGGACCACCCCGTACAGCCACGGCACACTGAGCGGCTCGCCTGCCTGATAGCGCTGCCAAGCGAGATGGAACGCCTCCGTCGCAACCTCCTCAGCATCTTGGATGGAATCGAGGCGACGTTCGGCAACACCGACCACGAAGGAGTAGTTCTCCCGGAAAAACGTCGAGAACCGCTTCACGACACCTCCTCATCTCACACAGAAACAGAACACCTTCCATCATCTCTGTTGCTTCGGAGCCGCGAAGTGTGACATTCATTATTCACTTTTCTCGTGCCGTAGTCCTGAAGGGGTGCAACTTCTACGGCCACTTGCAGATGCGGAGGAGCGAGTCTTCACCCAGATTCGAGCCTGGGGCAGCGAGATATCGATCGCGCCACCCCAGACTCCAAGTTCCGTTTCACCAGCAGGGATGCCTTGGAATCGAAGACTAGTGAGTTCGTCTTCGTCCTGACGCCCACCCGATAAGGGCGACGATCAATCCGATAAGCGCGATGCCTGCCACTCCTGCACCTACGGCCATACCGACGAGTATCCAGGAGGGCGTAGGGCCTTCAAGTCCTTGGCTTTCCAACTGCGCATAGTCGAGCCCCGAGAGCACGGCGAATACTCCCACTGTAACCACGCCAAGCGCTGCCAGAATCCCGAAGATGAGCATCGCCCGTTTCGTCATCATGATGGTCTAATCCTCACCAGTTGCAGCGATGCGAAAGCACCCCGGATACCCAGTTCGAGCGGTTAGCCCGAGAGCGCTCCAAGTTGTACTCCCCAGTGAAGGGAAGCCCGTACACGCCTGCAGCGACATGGCAACTGTACCCTGAGTTGGGCCATTTAGTGCCGTGGGCCTCGGCCGTGGATCGCGTCGAGCCATGCGAGGTGCTCGGGGGATAGCGGGTCTTCTGCGGTGATGATCTGGGCACCGGCTTGGATGTCGATGGTGCGGTAGCGGCGCAGCGCCCGGACGAGTTGTTTGATGGTGGTGCCGGTGACCGACTCGAGCCACCGGCCAACGGCCAAGGCGGCGAACACCACGGTGAGGTGGGCCTCGATCGAGTCGCGGGTGCGATGATAGATCGGCCGGGCGGCCAGGTCG
>NZ_JBHWOO010000318.1:0-7629 GCF_043424415.1 Luteococcus sp.
GACGACGACGTGCTGCGGGCCCCGACTCCATGGAGTCGGGGCCCGCAGCACGTCGTCGTCCAATCCCGGGCAGGGGCCCGGCGGTCGGCCATCAGCTCCAGGACTGTGCCAAGGGACGTCCCTCGTCATAACCGGAGGGGCTCTGGACGCCCACCACTGCCTTCTCGGCGAACTCCTCGAGGGTGCGGGCGCCCGCGTAGGTGCACGCCGAGCGAAGGCCAGAGGTGATCCAGTCCACCAGGTCCTCGACACCGGGTCGGGCCGGGTCCAGGTACATCTTGGAGCTGGAGATGCCCTCCTCGAAGAGGGCGGCTCGAGCGCGATCGAAGGCGGACTGGGCACGGGTGCGTGATTTCACGGCCCGGGCGCTCGCCATGCCGAAGGACTCCTTGTAGTGGCGTCCCTGGGCATCGACCAGCAGGTCTCCAGTGGACTCGTGCGTGCCGGCGAACCAGGAGCCCACCATCACGCTGCCCGCGCCTGCCGCCAGGGCCAGGGCGACATCACGTGGATGCCGAACGCCGCCGTCGGCCCACACCGCCCTGCCGACGGACTGTGCTGCTTCGGCGCAGTCCAGGACGGCGGAGAACTGGGGACGTCCCACGCCGGTCTGCATCCGGGTGGTGCACATCGCGCCCGGCCCGACCCCGACCTTCAGGACATCGGCACCGGCCTCCGCCAGGTCCAGCACCGCCTGTGGCGTCACCACGTTGCCGGCAACCATGGGGATCCGCCGGCCGGAGCTGGCCTCGAAATCGTCACGCACCCGGGAGACCGTCGACAGGGCGTCGATCATCTTCTCCTGGTGTCCGTGGGCCGTGTCCATCACCAGGACGTCGGCCCGGGCCTCCAGCAGGGCCTGGGCGCGGCCTGCGACATCGCCATTGATCCCCACCGCGGCGGCCACCATCAGGTCACCCTGCGGGTCGAGAGCAGGGCGATAGATGGCTGCTCTCAGGGCACCCTTGCTCGTCATGATGCCAACAAGTCGACTTTCTTCGTCGACCGCCAGGGCCACCTTCTGGTGGTGGGCCGAGAGGGTGTCGAAGACCTCTTGGGGGCTGCTCGCGGGGTCGACGAGGGTCAGGTCGGTCGTCATCACCTCGTGCACCTGGGCGAAGCGGTCCACCCCATTGGCCTCGGTGGGGGAGACGATGCCGATCGGGTGGCCCTCCTCGACGACGATGACCACGCCATGGGCACGCTTGCCCAGCAGCGCCATGGCCTCACCCACGGTCGTGTCGGGAGTGACCCGCACCGGGGTGTCGAAGACCGCGTGGGCCCCCTTGACGCGGTCGATGGAGCGGCCCACCACGTCGGTGGGGATGTCCTGGGGAAGGACGGCGATGCCACCGCGACGAGCGATGGTCTCGGCCATCCGGCGGCCGCTGATGGCCGTCATGTTGGCCACCGCGATGGGAAGGGGAGTGCCGATGCCGTCGGTCGAGGTGAGGTCCACGTCCATCCGGCTGGTGACGCTGGAGCGGTTCGGTGCCATGAAGACGTCGTTGTAGGTCAGGTCATGGCCTGGCTTGTCGGTGAGAAATCGCACGAGCCCATCTTGCACGCTCGTGCTGGGGCACGACCGAGCCCCCTCGCTGCTGGACTCGGCGGCGGGATTCAGGCCTGCTGGGTGGCCTCGACGAGCGCGGCCAGGGTGCGGTGGGCCGCACCGTCGTCCACGGCACGAGCCACGTCCGACAGGGCAGCTTCCATCTGCGGGGCCAGGGGCTGGTCGATGTCGATCCCCCGAAAGGCCGCCAGGGCGGCGGCCGCATTGAGCAGCACGATGTCACGGACCGGACCGGTCCTGCCATCCAGTACCTCGTGCACCACGGCAGCATTGACCGCGGGTGGGCCGCCGACCAGGTCGTCGGGCGTCGCCGGTTGCAGTCCGAGCGAGGCCGGGTCGAAGGTCGTCCGCGCGATGCGTCCGCCACCGATGAGCCAGACATGGCTGGTCGTGGTGGTGGTCAACTCGTCCAGTCCGTCGCCACCATGGAAGACCAGACCGCGGCTACCCCGTGCCGTGAGGACGCCGGCCATCAGCTCGGCCGAGACGGGATCGGCCACGCCGATCGCCTGGGCCACCGGTCGGGCGGGATTGGTCAGGGGGCCCAGCAGGTTGAAGGGGGTGCGGATCCCCAGCTCCTTGCGCGGTCCAGCAGCATGGCGCAGTGATTGGTGGTAGCGGGGGGCGAAGAGGAAGACCATGTTGGTTCGGTCCAAGACCCACTGCTGACGGGTGGGATCGACATCGAGTCGAACGCCCAGTTCCTCCAGGCAGTCCGCGGTTCCGCACATGGACGACGCAGCCCGGTTCCCGTGCTTGACCACCCTGGCCCCCGCGGCCGCGGCGACCAGAGCGGCCATCGTGGAGATGTTGACCGTGTTGGCCCGGTCACCCCCGGAGCCCACGATGTCGACGGCGTCGTCGGCCAGGGTGATCGGGGTGGCGTGCTCGGTCATCACATCGGCAAGGGCCTGCAATTCCCCAACCGTCTCGCCCTTGGCTCGCATCGCCACGGCGAAACCTGCGATCTGGACCGGGGTGGCGTTGCCCGAGAGGATCTCATCCATCGCCCAGCGGGTCTGGCTCGGCGAGAGGTCCTGACCGTCCGCGAGGCGGGTCAGCAGGTCTGGCCAGCGCGGTGCTGGGCTCACCGGCCCACCTGTGCCGCGGCCAGGCGTCGACGAGCCAGGTCCGCGACGGTCGCGGGAAGGCGCATCGGGTCGACGGGGAAGGCCTCGATCGCATCGGCATTGGACCAGGTGGCCAGCCAGGCATCGGCCACACGGGCGACCAGGAGAAGAACGGGTGGGCAGTCGGCCACCTCTTCCTTGAGCTGGCGGGACAGGCCCATGCCGCCATAGGGGGTGGCCTCCCCGTCGAGGACCAGGACGTCGTAGAGCCCGGAGTCGACGGCCTTGACCACGGCAGGTGCGGTCGCGGTGTCGAAGATCTCCACCTCGGGCAGGTCCGCGGCCACGCGACGGCCCAGGGCCAGTCGCACCTGGTCACGAGTGCTGCGGTCGTCGGAGTACAGCAGAACCTTGAGGGTGCGTCCGCTGGATGCCTGGTCGCTCATCGTCGTCCTGTTCGTTCGGTGGTAGGTCACAAGGCGCAGCTCGACTCGGCGGGCCGGCCGCCCTGGACTAGATGCTATCGCGCGAATCATCCAGCGCGGGAAGGGGTCCGGCGCCGCCACAAGGAGCGTCACGTGCCATGTTGTGGTCCATCGCCAGTGTCCGACGTGCCAAACCGGCCTTTTGAGGCAATAATGCTCCCGTGGCTACTTCTCCGCATGCGACCAGCGCCGTTCATGGCACGCCCGTGGGGGCCGTGCACCCGATCGCCCCCTCGCGCCTGCACGCGCCGAAGGGCAGGCCCGACATGGTCCCCCTGGGGACCTGGATCTGGCTGGCGAGCGAACTGATGTTCTTCGCCGCCCTCTTCGCCGCGTACTTCATGATTCGCGAGTTCACCGGGGCGCAGGCGGCCCCCGGCACCGAGACGATGTTCCAGGTCGGCCAGAACCACCACGACGTGGTCTTCGCCAGCGTGAACACCGGCATCCTGGTGCTCTCCTCCTTCGCCTGCCAGCTCGGCGTGATGAAGGCCGAGCACGGCCAGGTCAAGCGCACCAGCGGCCTGCTGAACATCGGCAAGTGGGGCATGCGCGAGTGGTACATCCTGACCTTCCTGATGGGAGCCGTCTTCATCAGCGGCCAGGTCTGGGAGTACGCCAAGCTCTTCAGCGAGGGAATCAACATCGGCACCGATGCCTACTGGTCGGCCTTCTTCCTGGCCACCGGCTTCCACGGACTGCACGTGACGGGTGGTTTGATCGCCTTCCTGTTCATCCTCGGCCGCACCTATCTGGCCCGCACCTTCACCCACGAACAGGCCGTCAGCGCGATGGTGATCAGCTACTACTGGCACTTCGTCGACGTGGTCTGGATCATCCTGTTCGCGGTCATCTACCTGCTTCCCAACTAATCCACCAGAGAGGGCGATCCCGTGCGATTCCTGTCCACGCGACGCAAGCACCCGGCGGCCAAGCCGCTCACCCTGCTTCTCGCACTGTTCATGATGGGCGCCGTGTACTCGGTGGTCTCACCGGCCGAGCAGTCCGCGGCCGACACCAACACCAACCCGCAGGTCGTCCAGGGCAAGGGCCTCTACGACGTGACCTGCTCGTCCTGCCACGGACTCAACGGTGAGGGCACCAGCCAGGCCCCGTCGCTGATCGGTGTTGGCGCTGCTGCTGTCGACTTCCAGATGGGCACGCGCCGCATGCCGCTGTCCAAGCCGATGGCCCAGGCCCCGCGTGATGCGGCTCCCGAGTACACGCAGGAGGAGATCGACGCGATCGCCGCGTATGTCGCCACCCTCGGCAAGGGTCCCAAGGTGCCCGCCGAGAGCAAGTACTCCCCGGCCGGCCTCAGCGAGGAGGAGATCGCCCGCGGCGGCGAGCTCTTCCGCACCAACTGCTCGGCCTGCCACAACATCGAGGGCCGCGGTGGTGCGCTGCCCAATGGTGCCTACGCCCCCTCGCTGACCAATGTCTCCTCCAAGCACATCTACGAGGCGCTGCGCACCGGCCCCCAGCAGATGCCGGTCTTCAATGAGGGCGCCCTGCCCGACCAGGACGTCAAGGAGATCATCGGCTACCTCGCCGAGGTGCGTGAGCAGCCCCAGTACGGTGGCCTGGAGCTCGGTGGCCTCGGCCCCGTCTCCGAGGGCTTCTACGGCTGGATCATCGGTATCGGTGGCCTCGTCCTCGTCGCCATGTGGCTCGCAAAGAAGGGGGCTCGTGCCCGATGAAGTCAACTGAGATCGACACCCACGGCCAGTCCGTGACCTCCGCGGAGCCGGTGTCCTACCACCCCGTGACCGACCCGGGCATGGAGGAGCACGTCGAGCGCTGGACGGACGTGAACCCGGCGGCTGCCGCTCGCGTCGTGCGCCAGATCGTCGGCATGCTCGCCCTGTCAATGCTGTGCTCGATCCTGTTCGTGGTGATCTACTTCGCCGTCCCCAAGGGCGATGTCGTCAACTTCGGGCCTTGGCACAGCAACGCCCACACCATCCTGCTCGGTCTGACCGGCGGTCTGGCCGTCCTGCTGATCGGTTTCTCGACGATCCACTGGGCCAAGCAGCTGATGAATGACGAGGAGGTCGTCGACGTCCGTCACCCGATCGCCTCCAGCGAGGACGACCACGCCGAGATGGCCGAGTCCTGGAGCGCCGGTGTCAAGGACTCCGACATCGGCCGTCGCAAGCTGATCGGTGGCATGCTCGCCGGTGCCGCCGGCCTGGCGGCCGTCCCGGCCGTCGTCAGCCTCGCCGACATGGGCCCCCACCCCGGCAAGGGAACGCGGGCTGCGACCATCGAGAAGACGATCTGGGCCGAGGGCGTCAAGCTCGTCAACGACGTCACCTGGAAGCCGATCAAGGCCTCCGAGCTCGAGATCGGCCAGATGGTCAACGCCGAGCCCGAGACCTTGGAGCCGCTGGCCCACGAGGACCATGTGGCCTTCCACCAGGAGCGGGCCAAGGCCGCGATCATCATCGTGCGCATGAACCCGAACTCGATCAAGGTCCCCGAGAGTCGCAAGGACTGGCAGGTCAATGGCATCCTGGCCTACTCCAAGATCTGCACCCACGTCGGTTGCCCGATCTCGCTGTGGGAGCAGAAGTCGCACCACCTGCTGTGCCCCTGCCACCAGTCGACCTTCGACTTGGGCGACTCCGGCGTCGTGGTCTTCGGTCCCGCCGCCCGGGCCCTGCCCCAGCTGCCGATCACCACGGACAGCGAGGGCAACCTCATTGCCCGTAGCGACTTCACGGTCCCGGTGGGCCCGAGCTACTTCGAGCGGGACTCCCGCAACGACTACAAGAAGGGTGACAACTGATGGCACGCCCCGCAGCCGTTGCCGAGAATGCCGAGCCCGTCGAGGCACAGCGACCCACCGGCGCAACGTCGGCCGCCAAGCGTGGCGGCGGCTACACCTGGTTCGACGAACGTCTGGGACTTGCCCGTCTGGGCAAGCACAACCTGCGCAAGGTCTTCCCCGACCACTGGAGCTTCCTGCTCGGTGAGATCGTCCTGTACTCCTTCATCGTCTGCCTGATCACCGGCATCTTCCTGACGATCTGGTTCCGCCCGTCGATGGCTGAAGTGGAGTACCACGGCGCCTACCAGCTGATGCGCGGCATCCCGATGTCCGAGGCCTATGCGTCGACCCTGACGCTCAGCTTTGACATCCGCGGTGGCCTGCTGGTCCGTCAGATCCACCACTGGGCAGCGTTGCTGTTCATCGCCGGTGGCGTCGCCCACATGCTGCGCGTCTTCTTCACCGGCGCCTACCGCAAGCCCCGTGAGATCAACTGGGTGATCGGTGTTGCCCTGATGGCCCTGAGCCTGATCGAGGGCTTCGCTGGCTACTCGCTGCCGGACGACCTGCTGTCGGGCACGGGCCTGCGCTTCGCGGACGGCCTGATCCGCTCGATCCCGCTGATCGGCACCTGGGCCGAGTTCTTCATCTTCGGTGGGGAGTTCCCGGGTACCGCGATCGTGCCCCGTCTCTACATGGCGCACATCCTGCTGCTGCCCGGCATCCTGCTGGGCCTGATCGCGGCCCACATGTCGCTGATCGTCTACCACAAGCACACCCAGTACCCCGGCCCGGGTCGCACCGAGCAGAACGTGGTGGGCTACCCGCTCTTCCCGGTGTACATGGCCAAGGCGGGGGGCTTCTTCTTCGTGGTCTTCGGCTTCTGCGTGCTGATGGGTGGTCTGATGCAGATCAACCCAGTGTGGAAGTACGGCCCGTACAACCCTGCCCAGGTAACGGCCGGTTCGCAGCCTGACTGGTACATGGGCTGGGTCGAGGGTGCCATCCGCATCATCCCGAACTGGGAGAGCCACATCGGTGGCACCACCTGGAGCTGGAACATCTTCCTTCCCGGTGTCGGCCTGATGGGCATCCTGTTCACCGGTCTGGGTGTGTGGCCCTTCATCGAGCGGTGGATCACGGGCGACCAGGCTGAGCACCACCTGCTCGACAGGCCGCGCAATGCCCCGACCCGTACGGCGCTCGGCGTGGCGGGCATGACCTGGTACGCCATGTTCTGGCTGGGTGGTGCCAACGACATCATCGCGACCAACTTCCAGTTGAGCCTGAACGCCATCACCTGGTTCCTGCGCTTCGCGGTCTTCCTGGCCCCGATCGTCGCCTTCATGGTCACCAAGCGGATCTGCCTGTCGCTGCAGCGGCGTGACAACGAGCGCGTCCTGCACGGCTCCGAGTCCGGCATCATCGTGCGCGACCCCTCGGGGCACTACTCGGAGGCTCACGTCCCGGTCAGCCACGACGAGGCCTTCACGCTCACCCAGCACAAGCAGTACGACATGGTGGACACCGACGATGACGCCCCCGTCAGCAAGAAGCGTGCTCGTGCGAGCCGCTTCCTGGTGGGTGACGAGATCGTCAAGCCCACCGCCGAGGAGATCGAGGATGCGCACCACCACGGTGCGGACGACACCCCCGAGCTTCCTCGCGCCTGACCAAGGCATCCAGTTCCAACGGCCCGTGGCCCCCGATCATTCGGGGGCCAAGTAT
>NZ_JBHWOO010000319.1:0-2755 GCF_043424415.1 Luteococcus sp.
TCGGTGGTCCGGGGTAGCGCACGCCAATTGAAAGTCACACCCACTGGGTGGACAGCCGCAAAGTGGAGCGACCGCCCCGAACCACCTGAACCGAGCCTCGGCCAAGGCCCGATCTGCAGTCAATGGAACTAGTAGCCGCGAGTGGTTGGCGGCGGGATCACCCCGCCAGAAAGTCGAGGATGGCCTCGCTCCAGGCCGCGGGTGATTCGAACGGTGCCTGGTGCCCGCAGTCTTCCAGGACCACGAGCTGGCTGTTGGACACCTTTGAGTGCAAGCGTTGCGCGACGACCAGCGGGAACCCCATGTCCTGACGTGCGTGCAGGATCAGGACCGGTCGACCGAAGGCGGTCAGCACGGCTTCGGGATCGGCAGGACGGTGGGAGTGGAGCAGACCCTGCTCGAACGGCGCCAGCCAGTCCCCACTGAACGTCGTCCCGTTCAGGAAGTCGCGGTACTCGTCGAGGCGGTCGAGGTTCCAGATCGCCCGCGGCGCATCGTTGTGGGCCCATGCGATCGTGCGGTGCAGGTCATCGCCCGTCTCCGGCATCACGCCCGGCAGGTCACGGCGGCGCCGGTACTCGGGCCACGCCTTGAGGGCGTCGTCGAAGTCGACGTAGGCAGTGGTGGAGGCCAGCACGAGGCGCCGCACCAGCTCTGGGCGCCTCTCGACCAGGAGTTGGACCCACTGCCCGCCGGTGGAGAACCCCAACAGGTCCACCTGTTCGAAGCCCATCAGGCCGATCAGGTCGATCACGTCCTGCACCGCCAGTTCGGGCTGGTACTGGCCGAGTGGCAGATCGCGGGAGCTGTCACCGCAGCCGCGCAGGTCCGGGGCGACCACGTGACGTTGTTCGCCGACCGAACGAAGCCCTGGATTCAAGTAGTGGTGGCTCCAGCTCGGGCCCCCGTGGAGCACGACCAGAGGAACACCATCGAACCGCTCGCCGAAGTGCTCGACCGCCAATGTGATGCCCGACAGCAAGGTCACATGCTCCATGCGGTCAACGTAGCAACGCCCTGTTCTACCGCGGTCAGTGTGGGTCGGGTGTGATTCCGAGGAACTCGACGGGGCGGCCGTTGCGGTCGTAGGTGATGGCGGTGCTCACTCGAAGAGTGAGGTCTGGCCCTAGTGGTCGCAAGAGGGGGCGGCCACTGCCACCGCCGGTGGTTTCGCGGGCCACGGTGACGTGTTCGAGGCCTTGCAGCCCGAGGATGAAGTCCTCGGCTGCGCTGTAGGTCATCGAGTCGGTCAGGATCCGGAGTCGCCCTGGCCAACATGGACGATCGCTGGGATGGGCCCACCGCTGCCGGACGGTGGTCAGCCCGCCACAACCGTCACTGAACGCGATGGACCCGACGTGCGTTGGCTCGCGGAGGAAGCGGTCGCGCAACCCCGCGGCCAGCACGAGGTTGCCACCCGTGTTGCCCCGCAGGTCCAGTTCCATCACCTGTGACGGGCCCGCACCCCGACCCAGGTCGTCGAACACGTCCTCTACTCCGAGTCCCGCGTAGAAGGCTGACAACCTGACACGCACCACGTCGGCGGTGGGATCCTCCACCTGTAGGACCGTCTCGAGGGATGGCGGGGCGGCGACTTCAGTCCATGACACCCTCTGCCCGGTGTTTGGGGCGTGCGCGGTGAACTGCCGCTGTCCGTCCGTGACGGTGAGTGCACGACGCGCGGCGACCCGTGCGTGCTGTTGGGGGCTGGCTCCGGTCGTGCGCAACCACTGGAGCGGATCTTCCACGGTGACCAGCCATCCCGCCCGTACACCCGCGGCATACGCTGCGCTGGCCTCAGGGACTGCTTCGAGCATGATGCCGTCGCTGCCCAGGGATCCGACATAGCAAGGGTTGAAGCCGCGTTGGGATCGGGCAATGACGGCGGTGTGGGCGTCGCCGAGCTGGGCGACCCATTCCTGGGCCCAAGTTGTGAACGCGTCCCAGTCCTCGGGCGCCTCCTGCGCGTGGCGCCCGGCCCACTGGTCGCGGTCAATGCCCCGCAGCTCGAAGTAGGGGTAGCTTCCCAGCACTTCGTCTCGGATCAGCTGCGCGGCCTCGCGCGTCGTCCGGGGCGCGCGGAACTCGGGCCGATCCTGCGGGTCACGAAGCAGCGCATGGAGCAGCTGCATCGAGTCCATCGTCTGGTCCGGGCCGCTGGCGTGCGAGGTGAGCGTCAGTGTTCCCGGGTCCCAGCTCAGTGATGGCGGCTCGCCACTACCCGAGGGGCTGACCACCCATGCCCCGTCCTTCGGGTTCTCCCGGTCACCGAGGCGGACCTGGCATTCCAGCAGGGCTTCGAACTCGTCCGCCTCGGCGGCGAACAGTGCCAAGGCCTGGTCGTCAAAGCCAGCTGACTGGAAGTCCAGCCACAGCGTGCAGTCGCGAGCAAGTCCCGGTAGTCCCATGACCGCATCCTGCCAGCCCCGCACTGAAAGAGCCCCGGCGAACGCCAGAGCTCCACGAACTTCCGCACATGCCGCGGGTCTCGATTCGTGAGGCCAGTGCCAGACTGTCGGACATGAATGCATGGAGCGGCGTGGCCCAGTCGTACCGAGACTCCTTCGCGCCCTTGTGCGCCGGCACCGAGCCCTCAATCCTGGACGACCTCGAACCCGGTCCACTGCTCGACGTCGGCAGCGGCACCGGCACTCTCACCAGGGCCGCACTGCGGCGTGGATTCCACGTCACAGCCGTGGACGCGGATCCAGACATGGTTGCCATGACCAACGACATTGCCCCGGGGACCTACTAC